>CAJLWO010000032.1 GCA_905210435.1 uncultured Bacteroidales bacterium | reverse complement strand
AGAACTTTTAATGCTAAACTTATCAAAGAACTCTTTGGCATAGTGGCAGAAACCGCTTAGCCGATATGTTGAATTTTTAACGGATCATTATATTGGGGAGTTTCATTATAATTGGTGCGATAGGCGTGCTAATTTCAAAACTATCCAACAATGTGGTATGGATGTATTTAGGTGAGTATGGTTCAAATATCGGAATATTCCTGATTGGAGGGATGTGTGGAACCCTGATGTGTTTCGGATTGTGTAAATTATTCTTTAACAGATTCAATCACTATATATTAATATTGGCCGAGGGCTCGATTTTAGTGCTTGCATTTCAGAATTTTTTTATCAAAGTCACCTCTCCTTTAACCCATGGATATGGGTACTATCTTACTGCACTATTATCATTGATTGCTTTCATTCCATTAATAATAATTTGCAAAAGATATTTTCCCATTTTGGTAGGATACAGAGGTCGCTCTTTCAAAAATATTAAATCACAAGATATTGAAGTTTCTGTAAATAATAACTAATAAAATTCCATTTATAATTTTCAAAAAATAAATTAATAAATATATAATATTTTTTCTTATGTCGATATTCAAGGATAAAACTTTATTGATTACGGGGGGGACCGGGTCGTTTGGAAATGCTGTGCTGAGGCGCTTTCTTAAGAGCGATATCGGTGAGATCCGTATTTTTTCGCGTGATGAAAAGAAGCAAGATGATATGCGCCATGAGTATCAGGTGCGTTATCCGGAAGTGGCGCATAAAGTCAAGTTCTATATCGGCGATGTGCGCGATCTGCAGTCGTGCAAGAATGTGATGCCGGGTGTGGACTATATTTTCCACGCTGCGGCGCTTAAGCAGGTGCCGAGCTGCGAGTTCTTCCCGATGGAGGCTGTCAAGACGAATGTCATCGGTACGGACAATGTGCTTACCGCCGCTATCGAGGCCGGGGTGGAGGCCGTAATATGTCTGTCGACGGACAAGGCTGCGTACCCTATCAATGCGATGGGTATCACGAAGGCTATCGAGGAGAAGGTGGCTGTTGCCAAGAGCCGCTATTCGGGCAAGACGAAGATTTGCTGCACGCGCTACGGTAATGTGATGTGTTCGCGCGGGTCGGTAATTCCGTTGTGGATCGAGCAGATGCGTTCGGGCAATCCTATCACTATCACCGAGCCGTCGATGACGCGTTTCATCATGAGTCTTGACGAGGCTGTCGATCTGGTGCTTTTCGCTTTCGAGCATGGTCAGAACGGTGATATCCTGGTGCAGAAGGCTCCGGCATGTACTATCATGACGCAGGCTGAGGCGGTATGCGAACTGTTCGGCGGCCGCAAGGAGGATATCAAGGTTATCGGCATACGTCACGGCGAGAAGATGTATGAGACGCTTCTCACCAACGAGGAGTGTGCCAAGGCTGAGGATATGGGCAATTTCTACCGTGTGCCGGCCGACAATCGCGGTCTGAACTACGACAAGTATTTCAAGGAGGGTGACGAGACCCGCAATACGCTGACTGAGTTCAACTCCAACAATACGCGTCAGCTCAATGTCGAGGAGACGAAAGATAAAATCGCTTCACTGGAATATATCAAGAATGAACTTGACGGCAGCGGCAATTTCGTCCAGTAATTTTAACAAAAGAACAAAAGCTCTAACAAAGGCACAAGAGTATTTTTTCATCTTGGCTGTCAAGGATCTTCTTACAGTTTTTAATATGAGAATATGGATAATGTGATTGTGTTGATTGAAAAAATAAGAGAATGTGCGTATAACGTCAGACGGGATTTTCTCCCGGATATCTCGAATCAGTCTATCAAAATGCATTATTAATACAACTGAGAGAAGCAGGCCTCCACGCTGAGAAAGAAAAGGAATTAACTCTATTTTATCACGGACATATAATAGGCGAATTCAGAGCTGATATTCTTGTTGAGGGACGCATTATCTTAGAACTTAAGGCAGTTTCAGAGTTAAAATCTGTTCACGAAATGCAACTTGTAAATTATTTGAAAGTTACAAATCTTGACGCAGGTATACTCATCAACTATGGTGCGGAAAGTTATCGTTTCATTCCAAAGTTCAGAACTGTCAAACTTTTAGAAGAATATAAAAATAGGATATAATGTCCAAGAATAGAATGTCCAATGTTATTTTAACAAAAGAACAAAAGCTCTGACAAAGGCACAAGAGTGTTTTCGTGAGAATATAGAGTTTTAAAAGCGTTAAACAATAGTTCGTTGATTTGGCTTTTGTTTTCATTTTGTACACTTGCTGAGGCTTTTGTGCTTTTGTTTTTTTAATTATTACACTCGATATGAAGATATTGGTTACGGGGGCTAAGGGTTTTGTGGGGAGGAACCTTTGTGCTATGCTTAATAATATCAGGGAGGGGAAGGCAAGGAATTATACCGCTGAGGTCGAGGAGGTTATGGAATATGATATTGATTCCACTGCCGAGGAGCTTGACCGGTATTGCCGCGAGGCTGACTTTGTGTTCAATCTCGCGGGGGTGAACCGTCCGGAAAATCCGGATGATTTCCTCAAAGGGAATTTCGGCTTTGCCTCTACACTGCTTGATACACTCAAGAAGCATGGCAACAGGTGTCCGGTGATGCTGTCGAGCTCGATACAGGCCACTCTTACAGGCCGGTATGCCGGTCATCCCTACGGCGAGAGCAAGAAGGCGGGTGAAGAGCTGTTTTTCAGCTACGGCAAGGAGACCGGTGCCAAGGTGCTTGTGTACCGTTTCCCCAATCTTTTCGGCAAATGGTGCCGTCCGAACTACAATTCAGCGGTGGCGACTTTCTGCAACAACATTGCCAACGACCTTCCAATTCAGGTCAATGACCCGAGTGTTGAGCTCGAACTACTCTACATCGACGACCTCGTGGAGGAGATGATTGCCGCCCTCTCAGGCAATGAGCATCATTGCCGCTATGAAGGGGTAACTCCCATCGAGGCTCCGTCCGACGAGGCTGGAACGTACTGCCATGTACCGGAGACTCATAAAGCAACCCTTGGCGATATAGTGGCGATGCTTGAGGAGTTCAAGGCTCAGCCCGAGACGCTGACAATGCCGGCCATTCCCGCCGGTTCGCTGAAGAAGAAGCTTTATTCGACCTATCTGAGCTATCTGCCGAAGGATAAGGCCATTTTCGACCTTAAGATGAATGTCGACAACCGCGGGTCGTTCACCGAGCTGCTGCGCACCATTGACTGCGGACAGTTCTCGGTCAACATATCAAATCCCGGTATCACGAAAGGGGAACACTGGCACAACACGAAGTGGGAATTTTTCATCGTAGTAAGCGGCCGTGCGCTGATACAGCAGCGCCGCGTCGGCTCGGACGAGGTGCTCGACTTCGAAGTATCTGGCGATAGGATTCAAGCGGTGCACATGCTTCCCGGCTATACCCACAATATCATCAACCTGTCTGAGACGGAACCTCTCGTCACGCTGATGTGGGCCAACGAGGCATTCGACCCCGCGCATCCAGATACATTCCACGAACCGGTGGTGAAGTAGCAAATCCCCCCAAACCGGAAGATTCAAAACGAAGTGCGGAAACAGTCCGGTAGGGATGAATTTTGCATATCTGCGATGATTTGAGTAATTTTGAGCAAAATTTCGACAAATCATCATTTATCAGAACACGACCATGGCAAAGAAAGTATTCGTCAGCGGCTGCTACGACATGCTCCACAGCGGGCATGTGGCATTTTTCAAATCGGCGGCACAGTATGGCGACCTGTATGTCGGCATAGGCTCTGACGAGACCATTCTCCACTATAAGAACCGCAAGACGGTCTACTCGGAGAAGGAACGCCTGTATATGGTCAAAGCCATACGGTATGTCACTGACGCATACATCAATGCCGGCAGCGGCATAATGGACTTCGTGCCCACTCTCGATATCGTCAAGCCGGACGTGTTCGTAGTGAACACCGACGGTGGAAGCGAGGAGAAGCGCCGGCTGTGTGAAGAGCGCGGCATCGAATACATCGAGCTGGAACGTGTACCCGACACCGGACTCGAAGCCCGCTCCACCACTTCGCTCCGCACCAACGTCAAATCAAACATCCCCTACCGCATAGACCTTGCCGGCACGTGGATTGACCAGCCCTACGTGTCGGAACACTATCCGGGATGGGCCATCACCATATCAATCGAGCCGACACAGGAATTCATGGAACGTGGCGGACTGTCGACCTCGACACGCAACGCCGCCCGCAAGATATGGCCTTACGAGCTTCCCAACTACAACGAGGAGATGCTCGCACGCCTGCTGTTCTGCTTCGAGAACGGCCCCGAGAACCACGGCCACATATCGGGAGCGCAGGATGCCATCGGCATCTGCATGTCAGGACTGGCGCGGCATTACTACAACAACCGTTACTGGCCCGACAAAATCGAATCGGTGCATGACGAGGATATACTCTCGTGGCTTGAAAGCCACGTGTGCCTCGTGCCGATGTTCCCGCGCAAGGATAATGTGAACATACTTGAAGGCAAGGATATAACGCGCGACAAAGTGAAAGCGCTTGCCGATGCCGCCGGGCGATGCTGGGATGCGATACTTGCCCGCGACCTTGACGCATTCGCAAAAGCATACACCGACTCATTCAACGCTCAGGTGGCAATGTTTCCGGCGATGATGCAGCCGGGAGTCGAGGAGTATATCGAACGGTGCAAGGCAGCCGGAGCTATGGCATGGAAGATGTGCGGCGCCGGCGGCGGCGGATATCTTGCAATCGTGGTCGACAAAGTGCCTGAGTTTGCTGTCCCTATCAGAATCAGGCGGCAGTAATAGCCCCGGGGGGCGAAATACCACGGGGGCGAGACGCCCCCGCCCCACACTTATGTCGGACGTGTCAGACAAGTCGAACGTGTCGGACAAGTCTGACTAAATTTAATCAGAACAAGTTATCACTAATATAGACAATGGATTTTTCAGATGTATCATTCGAGAATAACGGCAAGCTGAAGCTGCTGATTATCGTAGGGACACGTCCCGAGATAATCCGTCTGGCGGCCGTCATCAATGCGTGTCGCAGATATTTCGACACAATTCTCGCACACACGGGACAAAACTATGACTACAATCTTAACGGCATCTTTTTCCGCGACCTCAAGCTCAAGGAGCCGGAGGTGTATCTCGATGCCGTAGGCGCCGACCTTGGTGAGACAATGGGCAACATCATTGCGCTGTCCTACAAGCTGATGGCACAGATCATGCCCGACGCGGTGCTCGTGCTGGGCGATACGAACTCGTGTCTGTCGGTCATCGGCGCCAAGCGCCTGCATATCCCTATCTTCCACATGGAAGCGGGCAACCGCTGCAAGGACGAGTGTCTGCCCGAAGAGACCAACCGACGCATTGTCGACATCATTTCAGACGTGAACCTGGCCTACAGCGAGCATGCGCGCAAATATCTGCATGACTGCGGACTGCCCAAGGAGCGTGTGTATGTGACCGGTTCGCCGATGGCCGAGGTGCTTCACAACAACCTGAATGAAATCGAAGCCTCCGACATACATGCCCGCTTAGGACTCGAAAAAGGGAAATACATACTCCTTTCGGCACACCGCGAGGAGAATATCGATACGGAAAAGAATTTCAAGTCGCTGTTCAACGCCATCAACAAGATGGCCGAAAAATACGACATGCCCATACTCTATTCCTGCCATCCGCGCAGCCGCAAGCGCCTGGAGCAATCGGGCTTCGAGCTCGACAGCCGCGTGATACGCCACGAGCCTCTCGGATTTCACGACTACAACTGCCTGCAGATGAATGCATTCGCGGTAGTCAGCGACAGCGGCACGCTGCCCGAGGAGTCATCGTTTTTCACCTCGGTGGGACATGCGTTCCCGGCGGTGTGCATACGCACCTCGACCGAACGCCCCGAAGCGCTCGACAAAGGATGCTTCGTGCTTGCCGGCATCGACGAGAACAGCCTGCTGCAGGCTGTCGACACCGCAGTAGGCCTCATAGCCGACGGCCGCTACGGCATACCCGTGCCCGACTACACCGACGAGAACGTCAGCGACAAGGTGGTGCGCCTCATCCAGTCATATACCGGAGTAGTAAACAAGATGGTATGGCGAAAATACTGATACACTCACTGATATTCTCGCCCGACGGCGTATCGACCGCCTATCTCTATTCCGACATAGCGCGCCGTCTGCACGACGAGGGGCACGAAGTGGTGGTACTGTCGACCACGCCCCACTACAATATTGTCGACGAGGAGCTTGCAAAGCAGCCGATGCGCTGGAAAATACCCGGCATATGCAAGCAGAGCAACTACCACGGCATCAAGGTGTACCACATACCGCAGAAGAAATTCAAGTCGACGCTGCTTAGACTTTTCGGATTCGCCTACTGGCATGTCATAGCATTCATCATAGGCCTGTCGATACGCAAGGTCGACCTGATACTGTCGCCGTCGCCCCCTCTCACAATAGGAGTCATCAACAACTGGCTCAAGAAACTGAAAGGGTGCCGCACAGTGTACAACGTGCAGGAGATATATCCCGACATATTGCCCAAGAAAGAGGGAACGGTGGTGAATATGCTCAAGAAGATGGAACGGTACGTCTACAACAAGTCGAATGCCGTGACTACCATCGACCAGGTGTTTTACGACACAATCGCCGGACGCTTCAAAGACCCGTCGAAACTGCATATCATACCCAACTTCGTTGACACCGAACTATACAATCCGGGCAACTGCGACACATCGGTACTTGACCGGACAATGTTTCCACAGACCGACGCCATAAAGGTGATGTATGCGGGCAACATCGGGTTCGCGCAGGACTGGGAGACACTCGTAGACCTCGCCAAGCGTACCCGCGAGGAGAACATCGAATATTTCGTAATCGGCGAGGGGGTGATGAAGCCGTGGCTCGAGGAGCAGAAAAAGGCCGAAGGACTTGACAAAATCCACATACTCCCCTATCAGAAACGCGAACTGATGCCGGTGCTATTAGCCTACTCCGACGTGCAGTTCATATTCATGTCTCCTAAGATGGAGGGACAGGGATTTCCGTCGAAAGTGTATACAATCATGGCGTGCGCACGTCCGCTGATGGTATGCTCGGGCAAAGGTACTCCCATAGTCAACTTCCTTGCGGGGAAAGAATGCGCATTGCTCGACACCGAGAAGGAGCAGACAGCCAAAGTGGAGAAACTTTACGAATGGCTCAAGAGCCAGACCAAACAGACGCTCCGTGAGACAGGCGCGCGCGGACTCGACGTGATAGAGAAAGAATACTCCAAGGAGATTGTCACCGGACAGTATCTGGAATTGGTAGAAAATCTTTGCAAAAAGGGGAAATAGTATTGACAGTATCGCAATACAGACAGTGTCGCAATACAAATATAAATTCGTCATGTGGACGCGGACGCGATAAATCGCGTACCTACTATTTGTCGATGAAATAGTAAAATATTTATGAAATTACTTATAACTGGAATACATGGATTTGTGGGGAGTAATCTTGTGGGGGCGCTGAAGGGCCGACATGAGATTTACGGACTCGATATTGTCACTCCGGTGAAAGTGGGGGTGGTGAAGACCTATACTTGGGACGACCTCGATGCAGGCCGGATGCCTGAGGTGGATGCCGTGATACATCTCGCAGGCAAAGCCCACGATACCAAGAACAAGGCGCAGGCCGACGTATATTTCAAGGTCAACACGGGTCTTACCCGGAAGATTTACGACCATTATCTGCAATCATCGGCACGTAAATTCATATTTTTCAGTTCGGTAAAGGCGGCTGCCGACAGCGTGGAGGGTGACATTCTCGACGAGAATATCACGCCAAAACCTGTGGGACCTTACGGCGAGAGCAAAATCAAGGCTGAGGAATATATCCGGACAAAGTGGGACAACGCCGGAAAGGCAACCTACATTTTCCGTCCATGCATGATACACGGTCCGGGCAACAAAGGGAATCTCAACCTGCTCCACTCGGTGATACGCCACGGGATACCCTGGCCGCTGGGAGCTTTTGACAATCTGCGGTCGTTCACATCGATTGACAACCTCACGCATATCATCGGGCGTCTGCTCGAGAGCGACGCACCAACAGGCATCTACAATATCGGCGATGACAAACCGCTGTCGACCAATGAGCTCATACGGCTCATGTGCGATACAATGGGCAGGAAGCCGCGGATATGGAAAATGCCTCGCGGTATGGTGCGGTTCATGGCCTCGACGGGTACGGTGCTCCATCTGCCGCTCAACAAGGAGCGTCTGCGTAAACTGACGGAGAATTACGTGGTTGACAACGGCAAAATCAAACGTGCGCTCGGAATCAAGGAGCTGCCGGTCAGTTCGGCAGAGGGAATCAGGCGCACTATCAGGTCGTTTCATAATTCATAATTCATAATTATTTTTTGTGTGTCGTGGGCGGCTGCACCGGGGTGCAGCCCTACTATTGACGGGCACATTCAGTGGGTGGCTATTGACCGGAACAGTCAATTAATTTGATTTTGTCTAAATTTATAATATATCCGGATTTATTTTATATGGAATATGTAATTATTACTGTTATATTGCTTGTGGCGGAACTGGTATATTTCAGGATTGCCGACCGCTTCAACATTATAGACAAGCCCAACGAACGGAGTTCGCATACGAGGATAACTCTCCGCGGAGGAGGTGTGATATTCCTTATCGGCGCGTGGGTATGGGCTGCATTTTTCGGTGTGCACTACATATGGTTTCTTACGGGACTGACGCTTATCGGCGCAGTCAGTTTCGTTGACGATGTGCACTCGACGCCGAACGCGCTGCGGCTCGTGGTACAGTTCACGGCCATGATGCTGATGTTCATCAACCTGCACCTGTACGAATCATCGACCTGGTGGGTTATAGTGCCGGCGCTGATAGTGTGCGTGGGCATCATCAACGCCTACAATTTCATGGACGGCATCAACGGTATCACGGGATGCTACTCGCTGGCTGTGATAGCGCCGCTGTTCTACCTCAACCGGGAGATGCATTTCATCGATGAGAGTCTGCCGGCTGTGACAGCGCTGAGTGCCGCGGTATTCTTAGTGTTCAATTTCAGGAAGAGAGCGAAATGTTTTGCGGGCGACGTAGGGTCGGTCAGCATAGCGTTCATAGTGCTGTTCGCTCTCGGGCGGCTCATCATGGCGACGGGCAATCCGGTGTACCTGCTGTTTCTGGCAGTCTACGGCGCCGACACCGTGCTGACCATAATACACCGCATCATGCTTAAGGAAAATCTCGGTGAGGCGCACCGCAAACATGCCTACCAGATAATGTCGAACGAGCTTAAGATGCGGCACACACTGGTATCGGTCATCTATATGGCATTGCAGCTTGCCATATCATTCGGGCTAATCGCAATCGGTGACGGCACAGGCCAATGGATATATTTCTGCGGCATAATCGCGACACTTGCCATAGGATATTTGGTATTTATGAAAAATTTTTATTATCTTCACGAACAATATCTACTTGCCAAGAAATCATGAACTTCATTATCGGCGAAAATATATTTGACAACCTACTGAACGAAGCCGCCTCAAACGCACGCCTACGCACAAATCTTGATTTACGCAACTCGGAGTCGGACACGTCGCAACGCATGCTCAATGCGCTTATGCCCGGCACTTCGGTGCCCGTGCACCGGCATCTCAAAACGTCGGAAACGGTGGTACTGCTGAAAGGGCGCCTTGCCGAGGTCTATTTCGACGACAACGGCAACGAGACCGAGCGTATAGAGCTGGATGCCAACGGCGCTAACCGCGGAGTTCAGATAGAGGCCGGCCGGTGGCACACCATCGACGTGCACGAGCCGTCGGTCATCATCGAGGTAAAGGACGGTGCGTATGTTCCGCTCTCCGATGACGAAATACTATAAAAACGGGGTCATCCCCTCACATCACTATTATCATTATCATTTCCGTAACCTAACGTAATCCTAATACAAAAGAGAATGAGTTATTTTTCAAAAATATCAAGCTGGTACTTTACCAAAAAATCATTGCCATACTGGGCGGTCGCACTTCTTGACTGCATGTTGGTGTTCATGTCGATGCTGTTTGTGTACTCGCTTAACAACGGCCTGATACAGACAGCGACCATGTTCTGGCCGCTGTGCACCACGTTCCTGCTGTATCTGTGCTGCTATATAATCGGTTTCAAGCTTTTCCGCACTTATACGGGAGTGTTCCGCTACTCGTCGTTCATCGACCTGCAACGTGTGTCGAGCGCCGTGCTGCTCGGCATGGTAATAGCTCTTGCGCTCCATTCACTGCTGCTTTACAGTGATTTCTTCATGCATATACGTGTGCGGGCCATAATCATATGGTCGGTGATGTCGCTGCTGCTGATGTGGAGTATGCGCGTGTTTGTCAAATTCCTGCATGACTATTCGTTTGCGAGCAAGAATGCCGAGAAAGTGTTCATCTACGGAGTGAGGGACGGCGGCATAGCCATAGCAAAAAGCCTCGGAAACCAGGATTCGGTAAAATACACCCTGTCGGGCTTCATCTCGGACGAGGCCGACATGTTCGGACGCATGCTGATGGGAGTCTCGGTCTATGCCAACGACAACAACCTCATCGACATAATGAAGCGCAAAGAGGCGAGCAAACTTCTGGTATCGCCCCTGCTCACGGAAAAACTGCGCGAGAATCAGCGCATGATCAACGATCTCATCGAAGCCGACATCAAGATACTGATATACAATCAGGTGCAGGAATGGGACGGCAAGAGCGGCATACGTACACAGCAGTTGCGCGAGATTGAAATCGAGGATCTGCTGCCGCGCGAAAAAATTGACATCGACATCGACGCCACGTGCCGCCATCTTTCGGGCAAACGCATACTCATCACCGGTGCTGCCGGCTCGATAGGCAGCGAAATCGTGCGTCAGGTATCGATATACGCTCCCGATAAGCTGATACTTATAGACCAGGCCGAGACGCCGCTCCATGACGTGCGTCTGTTAATGGCCCGCGAGTTTCCGGAACTGGAAGCGCATACCATTGTGGCCGACATCGCGCACAAGAGCCGTATGACGGAGATATTCGCCACGTACCGTCCGCAATATGTGTTCCATGCGGCTGCCTACAAGCATGTGCCGATGATGGAGGATAATCCTGCCGAAGCAATACAGAACAACGTGGAGGGCACGCGTATCATAGCCGACCTCGCGGTGAAATACAACACGGAGAAATTCGTGATGGTCAGCACGGACAAGGCCGTGAACCCGACCAATGTGATGGGATGCTCGAAACGTATATGCGAAATATATGTGCAGGCGCTCGACAAGGCCATCAAGGAGGGTAAGGTGAAGAGCAATACGCAGTTTGTCACGACACGTTTCGGCAATGTGCTGGGCTCGAACGGCTCGGTAATTCCTATCTTCAAGGAGCAGATAAAGCGCGGCGGCCCGCTTACGGTGACGCATCCCGACATAATCAGATACTTCATGCTGATACCGGAGGCGTGCAAGCTCGTGCTTGAGGCCGGCACGATAGGCAAAGGTGGCGAGATATTCGTATTCGACATGGGCGAACCGGTCAAGATAGTCGACCTGGCAAAACGGATGATCAAGCTGAGCGGCGCCGACGTGCAAATCAAATTCACGGGTCTGCGCGACGGCGAGAAACTCTACGAGGAGGTGCTCAACGAGAAGGAGATAACGCTTCCGACAATGCATCCGAAAATCATGATAGCCAAGGTGCGTGAATATGATTACAGTTCGATTGTCCCCATATTTGACGACCTGTACCATTCATCGCTTGGAGAGGACAACATGTCGATAGTACGGCGCATGAAGCGCCTTGTACCGGAGTTCCGCAGCCAGCATTCAGTATATGAGGTTCTTGACAAGGAGAATCAGCAGCCGGCCGGAGAGATAGGCAATACGCTTACCAATCCCACCGATTTCGAGCGCGCCATTATTGACGGTGCCCATTCAATCGCTGCCAACGGCAAGGAGGGTGTCAGGACTGATGCCTGCAAGGAGCCGGCCAAGGCGAAGGAAGATAGACAATCAGGAGAGATGAAAGCCGCTGGAAAAGATTTCCCGCGGCTTTTTTTGTTGGGAGGGATGGGGGGATGGAACGTGGATTCCGCTTACGCGTCATCACTTGGCTATAAATGCATTTACGAGGGTTTAGAGAACTTCCAATAGTAGGGACGCACGGCCTGTGCGCCCGATAATAAACTGATAATCAATGCTTGCTTTCCGGACGCACAGACCGTGCGTCCCTACATTGGGGAGAAAGTTGGATCAGTAGTCGGAGAAGAGGGTTGGTTTGATTACTATGCCTATACGGAGCTGGGAGTGGAATTTGTTGTAGTCGAGGAGGCCTTCGCCGTAGCCGTTGTAGTATTGGAGGAAGAGGTATTGGTTCTGGCTGTTGCTCAGTTTCCAGGCCAATTCGAAGATGGTGTTGTAGTTGAGGTTCCAGCCTCGGCGCTTGACGAGCACTACGGAGGCGTTCCAGCGCTTGTTGTTGGAGATGTAGGATGTACCGACCTGGTAGATACCGCAGTAGTCGAGGATGTCCTTGTTGTTTTCGCCGTCGATAATCGGTATCCATACTTTGCCGTGGACGCTCAGGTTGGCGTCGACTATTATGTTTGCGCCGAATGTGATGCGGTTCCATGAGCGGGATTGTATGCTGTCGCGGCCGTTGCTCTCGTGCTCAATCTGGAATGTGAGTTTTCCAATGAAGCGGTTTTTAACGAACAGCGGTTTGCAAAGTCCGATTCCGGGGTTGAAGTTGAGGTCGGTCATTGGCAATGACTCTTCGAGTACGTTCCAGAATACTTTCTGTGTGTAGAAGAGGTAGAGATAGGTGTTCCAGGGCAATGTGCTCTTGGTTAGTTTCTGCGATATGGAAACCTGAAATTTGGCGTTTGTATTCTCACGTGTGATTTTTTGGCCGATTGCCGGTCCGAAAATGAAATAATTGTCTTTGTAGAGGCCGAAATAGGGGCCTTTGTCAAATTCGTGCCGCACGGAGTCGGTGTTGAACCGCTGTCCGTCGACAGTCACAATCTGAGCGCCTGCCTGCGGTGAGGCCAACATGGCGACCATGACTGCAATAAACAGATTACAGATTATCCTTTTCATATTCATTGCAAAGATAAATATCTATTTTATATTTAGCCAATCAACTTTGTATGATTTTGTGTCCTTTTAGTAGAATTTTTTACTTAATTTTGCGGCATGAAGCTATACAAATCAATATATTTCCGATGCATTCTGCTGTTGCCGGCATTCTGCATCGTGCTGCTCGGTTGCGGCGGGAAGAAACCTTACCGTATTGACGGAACGATAGAGGGATTAGGGACGCAGAACGTCACTGCCATATACCATGACGGGACGTCGCTGAAAAGCGTGACTACGAATGCGGTCAACTCGGCATTCCACATCGAGGGGAGTTCGGAACAGCCCGTCATCATCGAACTGTATGACAACCAGCGCCACCGTATAGGATGCATAGCGGCCAAGAACGGCGAGGAGATAAAGGTGAAATTCAAGACGGGCGACCCGTATTTCATGGAGTCGTCGGGCGACGAGCTTACGGAATCGCTCGGCGAGTTCCTCAAAAAGAACTCCAAGGGGCTGAACGATGCGATAGAACGTCAGATAGCATCGGCTCCGACAGCCGAACTCTCGATGCTTCTGGCCGGATATTATTATGACATCAACGAGAACTCCGTGCGCGCCGATTCGATCCTGTCGCTGTTTGACAACAGCACCATAATGTCGAACGCCATGCTCCGCTCCAAAGTGGAGATTGCGGCACGGCTCGCTGAAGTACCCGACACGGTACGGACGCTCGAGCTCTACTCCAGCAACGACACTATCGTGAAGTTCAATCCGTCGAAGAAGACCAACACGCTGTACATCTTCACCGACGTGCACTCGATGCCTGACTCGATAATCGACTATGCCGACTCGCTGGCGCACGACATACGGGTGGCGTCGATAAGGATGTCGATAGATTCGTTCGGATGGCACAAGGATTGCCGGCGTTTCTCCAAAAAGGTGGAGCACTTCTGGGCGCTCGGAGGTGTGACCAACAGCCAGCTGCGCGTGTTCAACATACCGAGGCTGCCGTATTTTGTCGTCGCCGACACCGCATCGCGCCAGATATACCGGGGAGCCACGCTGCCGGTGCTTCCCAAGTAAACAACCGCCTCATCACACAATACCAACCATACAAATCCGATACCATGCTTGCCAAGACATATGCCGCCGCCCTCCAGGGGATAGATGCCATCACCGTGACCGTAGAAGTGGTCGTGGACAAGGGCATAGGGTACACTATCGTGGGCTTGCCCGACGCCGCTGTCAAGGAGGCGGGCGAGCGCATACAGACGGCGCTGTCGCAGTCGGGTCAGGAATGGCCGCGGCGCCATACGGTGGTCAACCTCTCCCCTGCCGATGTGCGCAAGGAGGGCGCCGCCTACGACCTGCCTATGGCGATAGGTATACTTGCCGCCAACGAGAAAATACCTGCCGCACAGCCGGCCGATTTCGTGATGATAGGCGAACTGTCGCTTGACGGGACGGTGCTTCCGGTGAAAGGTGTGCTTCCGATGGCGATAATGGCGCGTAAGGCGGGATTCAAGGGGATGATAGTGCCGCGGGCCAACGAGACGGAGGCCGCGGTGGTCAACGACATCGACATCTACGGGGTGGACAACCTCAGGGAAGTAATCGATTTTTTCAACGGAACGCTCAGGATAGAGCCTACGGTGGTGAACACCCGCGAGGAGTTTGCCAAAGGTTCGGACTTCAACGACCTCGATTTCAGTGATGTCAAGGGGCAGGAGAATGTGAAGCGTGCGTTTGAGGTGGCATGCGCCGGAGGGCACAACATACTGCTTGTGGGGCCTCCCGGGTCGGGAAAATCAATGATGGCCAAACGGCTGCCGTCAATCATGCCTCCGCTCACTCTCGCCGAGGCACTGGAGACGACCAAGATACACTCCGTGGCAGGCAAACTCGGGCGCGGGTCGATGCTTATGACGTCGCGACCTTTCCGCGCGCCGCACCACACCATCTCGCCGGTGGCTCTCGTAGGTGGCGGGGCAAGTCCGATGCCGGGTGAGATTTCGCTCGCACACAACGGGGTGCTTTTTCTTGATGAATTTCCGGAATTCAACCGGTCGGTGCTCGAGGTGATGCGTCAGCCGCTTGAGGACAGGCATATTTCCATAAGCCGCGCACGGTATGCCATCGACTATCCGGCAGGGTTCATGCTCGTGGCATCGATGAATCCGTGTCCGTGCGGATATTACAACCACCCGACGAAGGAGTGCACCTGCGCGCCGGGAGCCGTACAACGGTATTTAGGACGCATATCGGGGCCGCTGCTCGACCGTATAGACATCCAGGTGGAGATAATGCCGGTGCCGTTTGACGAACTGTCGTCGCTCCACAAGGGGGAAAGCTCGGAGGCGATACGCCGGCGTGTGGTAGAGGCAAGGCATATACAGTCGGTGAGATACGCAGGCCATCCGGGGATATTCTGCAACGCGCAGATGACTTCGAAGATGCTTACGGAATACGGGCGTCCCGACCGCGAGGGGCTCGAGATGCTGCGCACGGCGATGGACCGATTCAACATGTCGGCCCGCGCCTACGACCGCATACTGAAGGTGGCACGCACCATAGCCGACCTCGACAAGAGCACCGAAGTAAAGAGCCGGCACATCGCGGAGGCGATAAGCTACCGCAACCTCGACCGCTCGAACTGGGGCCAGACGTACCGGGGGTGAAAAATATAGCGATTAAAGGCGGAAGAGCGGAATTTTTTGCGGGGATTTTTTGGGGGATATTAAAAGTATTGCTATCTTTACGAAATGGGGGTAGCTATTTTAGCTATAGTAGCTATAGTAGCTATCATAGCTATGGTAGACGCGGTTGATGGAGATGGCGCGGACGCAATGAATCGCGTCCCTACAATTTAATTATTTTTTTGCTTAATGACTTTTAATTCAATATCCGGAGAAACTAACAATAACAATAAAATATGATGAAACGCCTTTTTTTAATTCCTGTGATAGCTCTGTTGTGTCTTGTGACAATGGGCGCAAAAGAGAAGAAAAGTTCCGGCAAACGCCAGGTACAAGTGTATGGTGTGGCTTTCTATAACCTTGAAAATCTGTTTGACACCATCAACAACAACGGTAAGTATGACCTTGAATTTTCGCCTGCCGGCGCACGCCAGTGGGACGGCAAGAAATATTGGTCGAAAATCAACAATCTCGCAGATGTAATCACACACATGACGTCGCCCACCACTCCCAACGGGCCGGCTGTCATAGGCGTTTCGGAAATCGAGAACAAATCGGTGCTCGACGACCTGGTGAAAGCAGTCGATGATAAGCTACAGGCCGAAGGGCGTGCCACCTGGAACCTTCAGGTCGTGCATCATGACTCGCCCGACCGCCGCGGTGTCGATGTAGCCTGTCTGTACAATCCGCGCCAGTTCCGTATGCTCGACGTGACGAACACGACGCTGCGCATACCGAACTACGAGTCGTTCCGCACCCGCGACCAGATGTGCGTTACGGGTATTCTCGGCGGCGACACCGTATCGGTGATTGTCAACCACTGGCCCTCACGTATCGGCGGTCAGGAGCAGTCGTCGTACCTTCGCGAAGCGGCCGGCGCTCTTTCGAAAGAGATTGCCGACTCGCTGTGGCGCATACGTCCCAACCAGGGTGTCATCGTGATGGGCGACCTCAACGACGACCCGCATGACAAATCGTGCGCGGTAGCACTCGGCGCCAAGAAAGATATTGACGATGTGGCACCCCACGGATTCTACAATCCCTGGTGGAAGATTCTCGACAAGGGTATCGGCACACTCGCCTACAAGGGGCAATGGAACCTGTTCGACCAGATAATAGTGAGCGGCACGCTGCTCAAGCGCAACGGCGCAACGGTATACTACAACAACGCCAAGGTCAATAACTTCGACTTCCTGCGCGACACCGAGGGACAGCGCCAGGGCTATCCCCGCCGCACGTTCTCGGCCGGTGTATGGCTCGACGGATACTCCGACCACTACCCCACCGAGATTTTCCTCGTGAAGGAACGTAAATGACAAAGTGCCAACGCACGGCCAACGACAATGCACTGACACAGACATAATATCATGAAGAAATATATCAAAGCCATTGCGGCGGGACTGATGCTCGGCGCGTCGCTGACCGCAGGAGCGGAAAACGCGTACACTCCGTCGCCCGAAAACATCGAGGCGCGGAAGCGATTCAGCGACAGCCGTTTCGGCATATTCATACACTGGGGCATATACAGCATGTTCGGTCAGGGTGAATGGTATCTCAACGACGGTATCACCTCGGCCGAATATGCCAAAGCCGCCCGCGGATTCTATCCGGCCGATTTCAATGCCGCCGAATGGGTGACCGCCATAAAGAATTCGGGGGCAAAATATATAACTATCACGAGCCGTCACCACGACGGTTTCGCGATGTGGGGCACTCACCAGTCGAAATTCAACATTGTGGACGGGACGCCCTTCGGCCGCGACATCATCAAGGAGCTTGCCGACGAATGCGGGCGTCAGGGCATCACGCTCAATCTCTACTATTCGCATCTCGACTGGAGCCACCCGGCCTATCCCCGCGGGTGGACAGGCGAGCGCACCGGCCGCGACCCCAAGCTCTACGACTGGCCGACATACTACAAATTCATGAACGACCAGCTGACCGAACTGCTGACCGGCTACGGCCCCATCGGGGCGATATGGTTTGACGGGATGTGGGACCATGACCCCGACAAAGAGCAGTTTGACTGGAATCTCAGCGAGCAGTACGCGCTCATACACTCGCTCCAGCCCGCCTGCCTGATAGGAAACAACCACCACAAGGCGGCGTACCCGGGCGAGGATTTCCAGATATTCGAGCGTGACCTTCCGGGAGAGAACACGGCCGGATTTTCGGGCGGCCAGGAGATAAGCCCGCTGCCACTCGAGACCTGCAATACCGTCAACGGCAACTGGGGGTACAAAGCTATCGACACCGACTACAAGAGCGTGACCGAACTGGTGCGCTACATAGTAAAAGCATCGGGAATGGGCGCCAACCTTCTGCTCAACATCGGGCCGCAACCGAGCGGAGCGCTTCCCGACGCCGCACTCGACCGCCTCGCCGGCATCGGAGAGTGGATGAACCGCTACGGGGAGACCATCTACGGCACGACAGCGGGCGACTTCCCGGCACAGGCATGGGGGACATCGACACGCAAAGGCGACAAGCTGTATGTGCATGTCATGACCGCCGACACCGCCGACATCGAGCTTCCACTGACATGCAAAGTAAAGAAAGCCGTGGCCTACGACAGCCGCGAACCTGTGAAATTCACCGGCGACCGCAAGGGCGGAAAGGTGACTTTGCATCTGGGACAGATACCACAAGAAACTGATTATATCATAGAACTTGAAACAAAATGAAACGATTTTCGATTTTTTCGGTGATAGCGGGACTGTTCGGCTCGCTGTTCACCACACAGGCCGCCGCGCCTACCACTCTGCAACAACCCGACTGGAGCCGCAATGCCGTCATCTATGAGGTGAACTGGCGCCAGATGACACCCGGGGGCACGCTTCCGGAACTTACCGACCAGCTGCCGCGACTGAAGAATCTGGGCGTGGACGTGCTGTGGCTGATGCCGATACACCCGATATCGGAGCTAAACCGCAAGGGTGGTTTAGGTAGCTATTACGCAGTGAAGGACTATAAGGCCGTCAACCCCGAGTTAGGCACACTGGAGCAGTTCAAGGACTTCGTAAAGAAAGCTCACAAGCAGGGCTTCAAGGTGATAATCGACTGGGTGCCCAACCATTCGGGCTGTGACAACGCCTGGGTGAAAGAGCATCCCGACTGGTACGCGCTCGACGAGAACGGCAAGATGTTCGGCCCGTTTGACTGGACCGACGTGTATAAATTCGACTACTCCAACCCGGCAATGCGCGCAGGCATGATCGACGCGATGAAATTCTGGCTGACCGAGGCCGACATCGACGGATTCCGCTGCGACGTGGCGATGCAGGTACCTACCGATTTCTGGAACGAGGCGCGCCCGCAACTCGACGCGGCCAAGGAGGGGGGCATATTCATGCTCGCCGAGGCATCGGAGCCCGACCTGGTGGAACACGCATTCAACATGGCCTACAACTGGCCGATGAAGGATGTGTTCAACGACATCGCCGCCACAGCCGGCCAGCGCACATACGACGACAACAAGCTCAACACGGCGCATGCCGACGCCATCGACCGGCTGCTCGACAAGCAGGAGAAGGAGTTCGCACAGGATTCATATCTCATGAACATGATCACCAATCATGACCTCAACTCATGGGAAGGGACTGAGTTCCAGCGCTTAGGCAATCTGACCGACGCTTTCGCCGTGCTGTCGTACACACTTCCCGGCATGCCGCTGATTTACACGGGACAGGAAACGGGAATGGACCGCGCGTTTGAATTCTTCGTAAAGGACGTGCCTCCCACTTTCGAGCCGCGCAACGAATATTTCACATTCTATCAGAAGCTGAACGCCCTCAAGCATAACGAGAAGGCTTTGCAGGCAGGCGTGAAGGGGGGCAAGATGCACCGCTACGCCACCACGTCGCCCGACCTTTACATATTCTCGCGCTCGGTCGGCGGGTCGAACGTGCTTGTAATGGCCAATATCGGCAACAAAGCCGCCGACGTGGTCTACACCGGCGAGGCTCCGGCCGCAAGCACCTACAATTTCGACTACATGAAGGGAGCGAAGGCCAAACTGCCCACGAAACTCGCTCCCGGCGAATATCATATATTCACCGGAAAGTAACAGGAAACTGCAATAACCTATAAGACGCGACGATTGCGAAAAATGGCGCAATCGTCGCGTCTTATATTCTTTATATACTGACATATAGAGCTGTCTGACGCTTAAACGGAGCCTTGCAGGGAAAGCGCATCTGTCACCATTTCTACAAAAAAACGTACAGATTGCGCACATAACACCCTATAAAACAGAATATTGACAAAACAAACCAACTACTTTTTAAATATATTACATTGCCCTTGGGAAATATGTTGTGTATATTTGCAATGTATTCATGCAAGAAGAAAAATACAAAATATAAAATTTTAACCTGAACACATAGAAGAAATCCTAATTCCTCTAATCAATCTTAAATCATTACATGAACAAATCTTTTCGTAAAGATTTAGCAACCGAAAGCAAGTGTTGCAGGATCCCA
Source organism: uncultured Bacteroidales bacterium (assembly GCA_905210435.1). Lineage (GTDB taxonomy): Bacteria > Bacteroidota > Bacteroidia > Bacteroidales > Muribaculaceae > JAGBWK01. Next base: position 9,450 of record CAJLWO010000032.1, on the reverse strand, counting down.
TTGTCCTGCAACACTCTCTCCTAAAAAGCATAGTAAAATATAATAATTATAAAAATCATGAGAAAGTTTACTCTTTTTTTAGCCTTGTCAATGATAGCCTTCGCGCTTCCCGACAAAGCGAAAGCATGGACCTTCGGGACAGGATCAAACCCGTGGAAACTGGAGCTGATATTTGAAGCTCCATACACATTGGGGACGACAACCATGAATTATGACAATAATAACGGAATATGGAACTCCGTAATATTCACTGCGCAGGGAAGCGATCTCAAGTTCAAGATAAGGCCGTTTTACATCACAGGCGAGAATGACTGCTTCACTATCGGCAACAGCTCTTACACGGCATACCCCAATCCCAACGGAGGCGTCGGCGAATGGGCAAACGCCACTGCAGTCGGGAACGACAATCCATATAACGTGTCGGGACTGACCGACGGGACAAGATACCGTATTGACATTACCGGCGACGGCAGTAATGATAACGATGTACTCAAATACCGCGTAGTCGAAATTACTGAGGAGAAGCTGTATCTATATACCTTCGGGTCAAGAGAGGGCGTGGTAAGCATAGCAGAAGCTACCAACAACAACGGTATTTTCACATTCAATCTCGATTTGAACGAAGGGACGTATCTGTTCCTTTCAAGGAATGCAGGGGCGACAACCATGGGCGAAATGGAGGCAGACTACGGGCGCTTCAATCCCGCCAACGACGTAAACCTGCCCGGAACCAATACCTCATTCGTAAGGAACACCAACGGCGGCGCATGGAAGGCGACCCAGACAGGACGATACACCATCACCGTGGACTGGAGGAACAGGAAACTGACGGCGGTCAACGACCTGTATATTTACAGCAGCAACGACGGGTGGACTGCCCGGAAAGGGCACGTAACGCCTACGACCGACGGAAAATACATATTTACTTTCGACCTGAATGCCGGCGAGTATATCAAGCTGTCGGAGAAAGATGCCGCACAATTCAATGCAGGCGGTTCCAACTGGACACCGGCAACGGATACCGATATCGAAGCCGGCAAAGGCACTTCATTCAGTTACAATCCGAGCGGAGCATGGAAGGCGACGCATACCGGACGCTACACCGTCACCGTAGACTGGCCGAGCAAGACGCTGACAGCCGTCAACGAGCTTTACATCTACAGCAGCAACGACAGCTGGACGGCCATGAAAGGCCAGGCCTCACCTACTAAATACGGCAAATATACCTATACCATCGACCTGAATGCCGGGGAAAATATCGTAGTGTCGGAGAACGGGAATAATTTCAACGTCGGCAATTACAACTGGCGCCCGTCATCGGATACGGAAATCGTGTCGAACGAGACCACGAATTGCGAATACGGTACGTCAGGAGCATGGAAAGCGCCCAGGACAGGCAAGTATGCAATCACTGTCGACTGGAACAACAAGCCCCATACATTCCACGCCATCGAGGTATCGGTGCACATGCCGCTGAAGTCGACCGACTTCGCCGACAACAAGAAGCACTACTTCCTCGTCGGAGAGCGTAACGGCGAATGGCACCTGCAGCCGGAATGGGAATTCAAGGAGGTGAACGGCACGCTTGTGCTCAACAACCGCTACATCTACAACGGCGCTTTCGCCGTGGGCGTGACCGACAATTACGACGACTATATCCACCATACATTCACATATTACTGCAAGAGCCAGGATTTCACCACCTCAGCCACATCAAGCACAGGCGATATATCGGGCACCGGCAGAGTGTACAGGCAGGGGAAGGGAAAGACGCGTTTCAACCCGTCAGACGTGTTCTACGCCAAATTTGACGGCGAGGACAGTTATTTCACCGGCCGCGGCACTTTCATGAGCGAAATCAAGGTATCGCTCAACGGCGACAAGCTGCCTACGGGGATAACGTTCACCAAAGGCTCAACGGAAGAAGCTACGCGGCAGCGCGTGTTCACCCTCGTGGGCAACAATATCATCAACCGCAACTTCAGCAACACATCAGGCACAGGGCAGACCACCATGCACAACCGCGGATATGACGGCTGGTTTGACAGCTGGATACAGTATGACCCGGCCACGAACAAACCATACGTCGACGGCAACGGCGAGTACCTGTACCACACGTCGTTCACGCCCGACTATCTCACGGCCAACCCGGTGCAGTTCAATCTCGGCCTCAACGACGGCAGCGAATTCGCCTACACATCGGGACAGGTGCAGCTTGTGGAATGGAAAAACCTGCCCAATCTCGACAGCGACCCGTACAAGAGCTACTATGAGGAGGCATTCGGCGGAAATACTACAATCAGCGACAGCGGCAAACTGACCGCCGGCAACGGATATAACTTCAAATTGCACGTAGAGTGCACCCCTGACGACGCCGACAACCGCACCACTACCCTTGCTGACGGTTGGAACTGCTATGTGGTACGCGACATGTGGATCGGCGGCGACATCAAGTTCTGGTCGGGCTGGGGCGGCAACGAAGACGCCACCAACGGCGGCTACGACCACCTTGCAGTATGGCACGGCCCCAACGGCGGCCCTGACATAAACGAAGGAGGGAAATATCAGGTGAAAGGCTTCGACATCAATGCCGGCGGCCTCGACGCAGTGCTCTACAAGAATGTGGCACGCAGAGGCTCCACCGACTACCGGATTTCGGAGGACGGCAAGCCCGCATACTTCAACCGCGTGATACTGTGGTTCAACAATACTGCCGGCGTGAACAATTCGTACATACAGTTCATACAGGAATCAGCCGGACCCGCCATCTTCGCGCAGACCGTACAGAACGGTGACAAGAAGAACCATATCAGATACGACTGGTATCTCAACAAAACTCAAAAGGAGACAGGCAGTGACGCCAAAGTGGTATCCTACGAGATAATCCGCTACCGCATTGTCGACGGCAAGCCGCAGTTTACCGGTTACCCGCAGGGACAAAAGGTCGATATCAAGGACAAGAATCTGACCGTAGGAATGCTCTATGAGGGCGAAGCCGGCAAGCATCTTGATGTCACGAGATTCCTTGACAAGGGTATCCTTGATGACAACGGTTTCGCGCCGGGTCTCTACGAATATGAGATATATGTGACCGACGAGCATGGCGGCCGCAAGAAGGCGGTATCCAACCGCGTAGCCATCTACGAGGACGAAACCGTGACGCCCAACATCGTGCCGATGCAGCTCGTGGAGCTTCGCGACGGATACACCGACAAATTCGGTACCCCGCATGACAGCGCGGCAGAAGTACTTAAGAAGGCCGGCGCCCCCGAATCAACCGTAGCAGGCAAGAAATATATGACCTACCGTGTGAACGACAGCGACAAATTCTACATAATGGAAAATATCGTTGACGGCAGCGGCAAAAACATACCGGTCGGAGTTGAAATAATCGACTCGAAGATAGCGCGGGAGTTCCTCAACAACAACCCCGACAAATACTGGTGGACATCAAACTACTACGTGCGCTGCCTCGACTACAACAGATATGCCGCCATACTCCAGGGTTATAAAGACAACGGAACGATAACCGACGAGTCGATACCCGTGCCTACACTTAAAATAAAGGAAACCATCAAGTCAGACGCCGGGAAGACTATAGCGGAATTGGATCACGGTACAGCGAGCAAGTTTGAATTCGGCGGACAGACATACTATTCGGCGATAGTGAAACGCGGCGGCAACCTTGCCGATGCCATATTCGACGTGACGCTCAACTATACCTACCACCCTGTGGCAGGAGGCGAACAACCGGTCACGACACGCTCGGCAGCAGGAATCGACCCGGTGACACCTCGTCCGTTCTGGCCCCTGTACCGCTATGTGTACGACCGTAAGACCAACGACCTCGGTACAGATTACAAGTGGGGCAAAATCAAAGTGCCCGTGAACAACTGGAACGGCCACGCTTCGACCGGCGATGCAATCCTGGCCGGCGACATGGCGGAAGTGTACGTGCGCCTCGACGACGGCAAACTTGACACCCGCAACTTCACGCTTCAGGTCGATTTCTACCGGCCCAACGTCGACAAGGAAATATACAGTTATTACGACATAAAGTATTATGTCAACATGACCAATACCGATACGGAAATTGACAAAACGATTCAGGTGCCATTGAAAGTCGAGGCCGTGCTCCACGATGTGGACAGGGCAGACAACCACAATCTGACGCCCAACCGCTACCGCATGGAGTTCAAGGGAATGCACCCGCGCAACGATGTCTATCCCACAGTGGATTTCATAAAGACCGAATATGTGCCTAACGACCAGGCAGGCACTCAATACAAACCGCAGACCGGCAACTTCGGCAAGATGCTTACCATCAAGGCGGAGCGCACTATGCAGGCCACCAACAACGATGGAATCACAAACGCACATCTCGGCTACATCAAACGCGAGGACGGCAAATTGGACTGGATGTACAAAGGCCACGAGGACTTTAAGGACAATGACCCGACGCTGGAGAAGCACGATAATAATGAGTATGAAGACCCGTCGACATACGACCCGAATAGCGAAAATTACACTCCCATCAAGCCTGTATACTACCTCATCGAGCTGAATAACGGAATGGGCGACCGGGCCACATACCCGTATCTTGTACCCCACGTCGAAGGACACCATACGGGAGATAAGTTCGACACCGACAAATATGGACTCATCACCAACGACACCGACCCGCTGATCGGCACATATATCGCTCAGGATTTCATCAATGAGACCACGCCTAAGATATATGCCACCGCAATCTACATATTCGAACGCCCGATTACCGGCGCCACATCTACCGACTTCGACGATCTTGAGATAGTATCGCTCAAAGTCAACGATAACGAGACAGTGACGACAAAAGCGGCCAAAGCTCCCGCCCGCATGCCGAATAAGATAACGGATCAGGATTTCGCCCTCACCGGCGCCGGGAACATGCCCAATTACTGGGACGTGCCTGACGGCAAGGTGCTTGACTTGAGCGAGGCCGACGAGACTACGGGCTACAACGGTTATATCGCGGTTAAAGGTGCCACTTACATGGATAAAAACGACGCCATAGTGACCGGAGTAGAGGATGTGCTCGCCGACATGGAGAATGGCGACGCCGTCTACTACAACCTGCAGGGTGTGCGCATCGACAAGCCTACCGCCACGGGAGTCTATCTACGTGTGCAGGGCAACAGGACGACCAAGATTGTAGTGAAATAAACAATAATTTTTCTCATGATAGGGAAAGCCCCGAAGCTTACGGCCGAGGGGCTTTTTTTATGGAAGGGAGGGATGGGTGTAATAGGAGGGATAGGCCAAATAGGTCCTATAAGACTTATAAGATTTATAGGATTTATCAGTTTCATCCCGAAATATGACTTAATTAAATCTTATGCCGTAAAATGGGGAAAATAGAAAGAGGTGCGATTACGGGAATCGCACCTCTTTCGGTTGTATTGATATTATATTTTGTGTGTGATAATATCTGTGTTGGGATTACTGCTCGTTGGATTTCTCAACAGCACCGACCTCGGGGTCAACGCCCCACTGCTGCCGGGCGAGACGGCGGTAGTTGTTGTAGCGCCAGCGTGCGTTGGCTTTGGCTGCTGCGAAGAGTTCGGCTGCCTCGGCGGGATACTGCTTGATTACAGAAGCATAGCGTACCTCGCCCTTGAGGAAGTCTTCGAACTTGTCCCACTGCGGTTCTTTCGAGTCGAGCGAGAATGGATTCTGTCCTTCGGCTTCGAGAGCGGGATTGTAGCGCCACAGGTGCCAGTAGCCGCATTCTACAGCTTTTGCCTCTTCCTGCTGCGAGTGGCCCATGCCTGCACGCAGACCGTGGTTGATACAGGGAGAGTAGGCGATGATGATGGAGGGACCGTCGTAAGCCTCAGCCTCGCGGATAGCCTTGAGTGTCTGTGCGTTGTCGGCACCCATAGCCACCTGTGCGGCGTAAACGTAGCCATAGGTGGTTGCAATCAGACCGAGGTCTTTCTTGCGGATACGCTTGCCGGAAGCTGCGAATTTGGCGATTGCGCCGAGCGGGGTAGCCTTTGATGACTGGCCGCCGGTGTTGGAGTAAACCTCGGTATCAAGCACGAGCACGTTGACGTTCTTGCCGGAAGCGAGCACGTGGTCGAGACCACCGAAGCCAATATCGTAAGCCGCACCGTCGCCGGCGATAATCCACTGTGAGCGTTTTGCGATGTAGCTCTTGAGGGCTACGATGTTGTTGCAGATGTCGCATGCGCAAGCCTCGCAGAGGGGCACGATAGCGTCGGCAACCTCGCGGGTAACGGCAGCATCGTTGCGGTTTTCAAGCCACTTTGAGGCGAGAGCCTTGATTTCGTCGGAGCACTTGCTGCATTCTACGGCAGCTTTCATGTAGCCTTCGAGACGTTCTACCATCTTTTCGTTGGCAATCGACATACCGAGACCGAATTCGGCGAAGTCCTCGAAGAGCGAGTTGGCCCATGCGGGACCGTGGCCTTCCCGGTTGGTGGTATAGGGAGTCGAGGGCACTGAGCCTGAGTAGATTGACGAGCAACCGGTAGCGTTGGCCACCATTTCGTGGTCGCCGTAGAGCTGCGAGATGAGTTTGACGTAGGGAGTCTCGCCGCAACCTGAGCATGCGCCGGAGAATTCGAAGAGCGGGGTAGCGAACTGGCTGTTCTTGACATTTGCCTTTACGTCAACGAGATGCTGCTTTGAGGCAACGTGTCCGGTGCAGTAGTCCCATTCGGGCTGCATGCCGAGCTGTGTTTCGAGGGGCTTCATTTCGAGAGCCTTCACGCCCTTCTTGCCGGGACATACATCAACGCAGTTGCCGCAACCGAGACAGTCGAGCACGTCGACGGCCTGAACGAATTTCATGCCGGTGAAAGTCTTTCCGATAGCGGGAAGAGCTGCCTTGACGGGTGATGCGTTGAACTCAGCCTCGTCGAGCACGAAGGGACGGATTGCGGCGTGAGGACAAACGTATGCGCACTTGTTGCACTGGATACAGTTTTCGGCGTTCCATTCGGGCACGAAAGCGGCAACACCGCGTTTTTCGTAGGCGGCGGTACCCTGCTGCCATGTGCCGTCCTCGATACCTACAAAGGCGCTGACCTTGAGGAGGTCGCCGTCCTGGGCGTTGATGGGACGCACCACGTTGTTGATGAATTCGGGGTCATCGTTGGGAGCGGCGGCTTCAACTGCGAGGTTGGCCCATGCGGGGTCAACGGCAAGCTGTTTGTATTCGCCACCGCGGTCAACTGCGGCGTAGTTCTTGTCGACGACATCCTGACCTTTCTTGCCGTATGACTTAACGATGAATTTCTTCATCTGCTCGATGGCGAGGTCGACGGGAATAACCTCGGTGATGCGGAAGAATGCGCTCTGGAGAATGGTGTTGGTACGGTTGCCGAGACCGATTTCCTGTGCGATTTTCGTGGCGTTGATATAGTATACCGAGATATTGTGGTCAGCGAAGTATTTCTTAACCTTGTCGGGGAGGTTCTTTGCAAGTTCGTCGCCTTCCCAGATGGTGTTGAGAAGGAATGTGCCGTTGTCGCGCAGACCGCGGGTCACATCGTACATGTGAAGGTAGGCCTGAACGTGGCATGCCACGAAGTTGGGGGTGTTGACAAGGTAGGTGGAACGGATGGGGTCGTCACCGAAACGGAGGTGAGAGCAGGTGAAGCCGCCTGATTTCTTAGAGTCGTATGCGAAGTATGCCTGGCAGTATTTGTTGGTGTTCTCACCGATGATTTTAACGGAGTTTTTGTTGGCGCCCACAGTACCGTCGGCACCGAGGCCGTAGAATTTGGCTTCGTAAGTGCTCTTTCCGCCCAATGCCATTTCCTCGACCTGGGGAAGCGATGTGAAGGTCACGTCGTCGACGATGCCGATTGTGAAGTGGTCCTTGGGAGTGGGGAGTGCGAGGTTCTCATAAACCGAGATAACCATCGCGGGTGTAGTGTCCTTTGAAGCGAGACCGTAGCGTCCGCCTACGACAAGGGGAGCGTCGGCCTGTCCGTAGAAGCATTCCTTGACATCGAGGTAAAGGGGCTCGCCGTTAGCGCCCGGCTCTTTCGTGCGGTCGAGCACAGCGATGCGTTTTGCCGATGCGGGAACTGCGGCAAGGAAGTGCTTTGCCGAGAAGGGGCGGTAGAGGTGCACGGAAACGAGACCTACTTTTTCGCCGTTGGCCATCATGTAGTCGATAGCTTCCTGAGCGGCCTGGGTCACAGAGCCCATGGCTATGATGACGCGGTCGGCATCGGGTGCGCCGTAGTAGTTGAAGAGGCCGTACTTGCGTCCGCAGATTGCCGAAATCTTGTTCATGTAATCCTCGACGATTTCGGGGACTGCATCATACTGCTTGTTGCTTGCCTCACGGTGCTGGAAGAAGACATCGCCGTTTTCGGCCATACCGCGTGCTACTGGAGCATCGGGGTTCATGGCACGTTTGCGGAAATCGGCGAGAGCCTCGCGGTCGAGCAGCGGCTCGAGGTCTTCCTGCTCCATAACCTCGATTTTCTGTATTTCGTGAGAGGTACGGAAGCCGTCGAAGAAGTTGACGAAGGGTATACGGCTCTTGATTGTGGCGAGATGTGCCACACCGGCCAGATCCATAACCTCCTGTACGGAGCCTTCGGCGAGCATGGCGAAACCTGTCTGACGCACTGACATGACGTCCTGATGGTCGCCGAATATTGAAAGGGCATGAGAGGCGAGAGTACGTGCCGATACGTGGAACACGCACGGGAGCTGCTCGCCTGCGATTTTATACATGTTGGGAATCATCAGGAGCAAGCCCTGTGATGCGGTATAGGTTGTGGTCAACGCACCGGCCTGAAGGGAACCGTGCACTGCGCCGGCCGCGCCTCCTTCCGACTGCATCTCCTGTACGAGTACAGTCTCACCAAAGATATTCTTGCGACCGGCAGCAGCCCATTCGTCCACGTATTCAGCCATTGTTGAAGACGGGGTGATGGGATAGATAGCGGCCACTTCGCTGAACATATACGAGATATGCGCTGCAGCCTGATTACCGTCGCAAGTCAAGAATTTCTTTTCTTTGCTCATAATTTGTAATCTATTGTTTGAAATTTGAATTTTTTGTTACTGAACGTAAGTGGCGTGACCCGGTCACGCTGATATTGGTGGGTGGAACCGTCCGGACCATTAAGATGAACACCATGTCAGTTTCAGAAGCTATTGTCAGGCGGATCCAATTTGTGTAAAATACCGGACGGGGAACCCGCGACTGCAAAATTAACTATTTTCCCCTGCATTTCCAAAAAGTATCGGTATTTTTTATGTTATGAAACATAAAGGCAGGGAGTTGGGGGCTCGGAGTTCTCGGAGTCCTCCGAGAGCTCCGAGCCCTCTGAGAGCTCTGAGAACTCCGACCGGTCAGGCAGGTTAATCGAGTAGGAGGTAAACACTAATTGCAGGTGTTTATCTCCTACTTTCGTGTTT
>CAJLWO010000031.1 GCA_905210435.1 uncultured Bacteroidales bacterium | reverse complement strand
CCCTCCGCTACGCGTCGGACGGGGATAGTGACACCAACGGGCTTTCAGCCCTCCGTTATTTGAACCGCATTGCACAGACCGTGCGTCCCTACAATGGATGTGACGACTCTCGGGTGGTCATGAAAATGGCAGAATGAAAGGTTCTGGGTGCGAAAATTTTGAAAATAGTTATGAAATGAGTATTTTTGTGGCTAAAATTTAATGTATTATTAGTTATTACTTAAAATGAATGTAGCAATAGTAGGCGCAAGCGGCGCCGTCGGTCAGGAATTTCTCCGTGTGCTCGATGAGCAGAACTTTCCCATCGACAATCTCGTATTGTTTGGCTCAGCCCGCTCGGCCGGCCGCAGTTATACTTTTAAAGGAAAAGAATATATCGTCAGGGAACTTCGTGAAAATCCCGACGATTTCAAGGATATAGACATTGCCTTCACCTCGGCAGGTGCCGGAGTATCAAAGCAATACGCACCAGTCATCACCGCCCACGGCGCACTGATGATTGACAACTCGAGCGCGTTCCGCATGGACAGCGACGTGCCTTTGGTCGTACCCGAAGTCAACGGCGACGATGCGTTCGATACTCCCCGCAATATCATCGCTAACCCCAACTGCACCACCATACAGATGGTGGTCGCCCTCAAGGCCATCAATGACCTCACTCCGATCAAACGCGTGCATGTGGCTACCTACCAGGCTGCCAGCGGCGCGGGAGCGGCAGCGATGGACGAACTCGTGGAGCAGTACCGTCAGCTCGGTGCCGGCGAAGAACCTACCGTAAAGAAATTCGCCCATCAGCTCGCCTACAATGTCATCCCCCACATCGACGTGTTCCAGGACAACGGCTACACCAAGGAGGAGATGAAGATGTATAACGAGACGAAGAAAATCATGCACGCTCCCGCTCTCGATGTCAGCGCCATGTGCGTGCGAGTGCCAGTGATGCGCGCACACTCCGAGGCTATCTGGGTCGAGACCGAAAGCCCCGTGAGCGTGGAGCAGGCCCGCGAGGCATTTGCCAACGCCGAAGGTGTCGTGGTGGTCGACGCTCCGAAGGAAAACAAATATCCGATGCCGCTCGACATTGCCGGCAAAGACCCCGTCTACGTAGGCCGCATACGTCAGGATCTGACAAACCCCAACGGTCTGTCATTCTGGGTGGTAGGCGACCAGATAAAGAAGGGCGCCGCGCTCAATGCCGTGCAGATCGCGCAGTACATGCTCCGCAAAGGTGCCTTCAAAAAGTAATATAATCAACATCTGCTTCACGGACGCACAGACCGTGCGTCCGTACCTTTTGGGGGTCTGCAACACTCCCGGGCATATCGCCTTGCGGCTTAACCGTACATAAAACTTAAAAAAACAAACGATTACAATATCAATATCTTGAACCGACCATGATGCTTCTCTCTACAGCGCTTGTCAGCAATCCGGTAGCGATATTTCTTATCGTACTGGTGATAATATTGATGGCGCCTGTGCTTCTCAACAAACTCAAGATACCGCATATCATCGGCATGATAGTGGCGGGAGTGGTCGTCGGGCCTTTCGGATTCAATATCCTCGCCGACGACTCGAGTTTCGAGATTTTCGGAGAGGTGGGTCTGCTCTACCTTATGTTCCTGGCCGGCATAGAGATAGACATGTATCACCTGAAACTCAATCTGAAGCGTGGGCTGCTGTTCGGCGCGCTCACGTTTGTCATACCTATGGTCATGGGTGCCGTGGCGAGCGTGTATCTGCTTAAGATTGATTGGCTTACATCGATACTGCTGGCGTCGATGTATGCGTCGCACACGCTGATAGCATACCCTGTCACGGCACGTTTCGGCATCACGAAGTCGCCTGCCGTGCTGATTTCGATTGTCGGTACCATTATCGCTGTGATAGGCGCGTTGCTAGTGCTCGGCGCCGCGGTCAATATACATCAGGTGGGCCGCTTTGAGAGCGCGTCGATAGCCTGGCTGCTGTGTAAACTTGTACTGTATTGTGCGGCGGTGCTGTATCTGTATCCGCGGCTCACGCGATATTTCTTCAAGACATACTCCGACAATGTCACGCAATATGTGTTTGTGCTCGCGATGGTATTTCTGTCGGCTCTTGTGGCCAAACTGATCGGACTCGAGTCGGTGCTCGGCGCATTCTTCGCAGGACTGGTGCTCAACCGTTACATACCTACCTCGTCCACGCTGATGAGCCGCATCGAGTTTGTGGGCAACGCACTTTTCATACCATACTTCCTGATAGGGGTGGGCATGATGATCAACGTGCGCGTCATAGGCAATGCCGAGACATTGTGGGTGACGGCCGTGATGCTCGCGATAGCGCTTGCCAGCAAATGGCTTGCGGCCTGGGGCGCGCAGAAGATATACAGGATGAACGGAGCCGAGCGCGGTATAATGTTCGGACTTACCACGGCACATACAGCCGTGGCGCTGGCTGTCGTGACGATAGGGTACAACATGGTGCTCCCCGACGGTTCGCGCATGATGGACGAGACAATACTCAACGGCACGGTGCTCGTCATACTCGTCACCTGCGCCATTGCGCCGATAGTGACTACGCGTGCGGCTGCCCGCGTCAAGCTGCAGATGGTCGAAAGCGAGGTGGCCCCGCAGAAGGAAGCGAAGCGCCACTCGTCGCACACGCTTATCGCCGTGTCCAATCCGCTTACCGCCGGCGGTCTCGTGGAACTTGCGCTGCTGTCGCGTCCGGTGAAAAGGAGTGCCCTCGACACCCTGTTTGCCATCAATGTGCGCAACGACAACACTCCTTCGGCCAAGGCGTTGGCCCGGAGTGTGCTTGACCTTTCGGTCAAAGCCGCGGCAGCTGCCGGGAGCGAACTTGTGACCATCGAACGCTATGACCTCAATACCGTCACCGGCGTGGTCAACACCATCGAGGAACGTGACATCAACGAAGTGTTCATCGGTATGCACCGCAAGTCGACGGTGATTGACACTTTCCTCGGAGGAAAGACCGAACAGCTGCTCAAACTGACCAACAAGATGGTGGTCATATCACGATGCTACATACCGCCCAACACCGTCACGCGAATAGTGGTGTACGTACCGCCGAAAGCTGAATTCGAGACAGGGTTTACGCGCTGGCTGCATACATTGGGCAATCTTGCCCGCGAGCTCGGATGTCGCATCATATTCTGCTGCAACAACGACAGCCGCCGCGTGATTGCGGGCGTGCTGCGGCGCGACCGTTTCACCATACGCAGCGAGTACCGCCAGGTCGACGACCGCGACGACTTCCTGCTGCTGTCGACGCATGTGCTTGACGATGACCTCTTTGTTGTGATAGGTGCTCGTCCGGCCTCGGTATCGTTTTCATCCGATATGGCCGAGATGCCCGGTTTCATGCAGAAAAATTTCGCCCGCAACAATATCATCGTCATCTATCCCGAGCAATTCGGCGACGAAACACCCGTCGAATCATTCTCCGACCCGCTGGCGAGCGACATTTCGTCGGCACCGTCACCCTGGCTCCTGCGTCTGCGTGCCGTCATCAACCGCCTGTCGCTGCACCTGCACCTCCGTAGCCGCCGTTCCCGCAAAAACAAAACCGACCTCAAGCTGTAAAGGTATAGGTATACCCAAATTAAAGTGCATAGATAGGGGCGGGGGCGTCTCGCCCCCGTGGTAACTTTCAGTGTGAAAGAATAATACCACGGGGGCGAGATGCCCCCGCCCCTATCAGCTCACCTATCAGCTCAGCTTAAGTAAATACGCGTCTCTACAATTTTGCTGCGATTTTTGCCGCTATGTCAGGGCGCGGGTTTTGGGTGCGGGGGTCGGTTTTACGCCTACGGTGTAGTAGCTGCCGGGGAGGAGGGAGAGGAGTTTGGTGGCGAGCATGCTCGAGAAGTAGGTGGCTATCGCTATCAGGGGGATTTCGACGGCAACCGGGAGAGCCATGTGCTTGGGAATGAATGATGCCCAGAGCGTGAGCCAGAATATATGCATCAGGTACATGCCGTAGGAGAGTTTGGATATTTCGGTGATGATGCGTACCGGACGCTTGATGCAGCTCAGCAGAAGAAATGCCCCGAAGGTGAGAAGCACGCAGTTGATGGTGCAGAACGACCAGCCTAATTCGGCTGTCGGGGTATAGACTACGGTTCCGGCGGGTGTCTGTATATAGAATGAGAGGATTGTGATTACGGCTCCGATTGTCATGGCTATGCTTCCGATAACGATGCGGCGGCGTGTGCTCCACGTGAGATGACGGTGGATATAGTGCGCCAGCACGAGGTAGCCAAGATAACCGGAGAAGTACCACAGGGTGTGGTAGCTGTTCCACAGGCACTGCCCCCATACTTCGCCGACGAAGAAATTGAGGTAGGGCATGCAGGTGGAGATGAGGAACAGTATGATGAAGAATTTCTCCTCGCGACGTCCCACCTTCCTGAGCCACGGTGAAATGACCGGAATGAAGAGGTACAGCCCTATAAGCGGGAAGATGAACCACAGATGCCCCGCCGTCATCGGGAAATTGAACGGAATGTAGACCAGCTGCTCGAGAGCGGTGGTGGTGTCAATCTGTCCCCATGCCACGGGTAGCACCGCATACAGAATCATGAACAGGAAGAAGGGTGGCAGGATGCGTATGAAGCGCTTGCGGTAGAAGGTGAATGCACTTTCGCCTTCCTTAATCGGGACGAGCAGGAATGCCGATACAATCATGAACAGGGGCACCGACATGCGTGAGAATCCGTCGTAAATCGATACCCACAGGCGCGAACTCTCGTCGGCAAGCATGGTTTCGGTGTCACTGAATATATAATAGCATTCACAGGCGTGCACGAGCATGACAAGGAAGCATGCTATGGCGCGTGTATAGTCGAGAAATGTGATACGTTGCATTGTTGTGTATAATTAAATCCTGCCGCTATCTGCGCAGGACAATTTTACGGGGTGTAAGCATCGCGTGATTGCTGTCGGCCGGAGCTACGATGTATATGCCCGGAGCCGGCAGGGTGACGGGCAGCCCGGTGCATGTTACGGCCCAGCGGCTTCCGTCGGGACGATATATGAATATGTCACTGTCACTTTCGGCGGTGGAGGTGACGGTTACGGTAAGTCCGTCGATGATGATGCAGGCTTCGTCGTTGTCATTACTGACATTACTGACGCCCGCGATGTCGAGTGACGCAGTGGTGAAAGCGCTCGGGGCAAACGACTGGTCGAGAGTCTGCACGCCGACGGTGTATGTGCCGTCGCCGAACGGGCGGATACGGAATGATTTACGCATGCCGCTTACGGTCGTGGCAAGGTCGGTGCCGACTTTCAGGTTGCCGTTGCTGATGTCGGCGGGAATGATGCAGAAAGTCTTGCCCGTGGCATCGTTGCGCACGAATATGTTGTAGCGGAGAGCCTGCACGGGTGTCACGTCGTCGCTGCCGTCGCTCCATGTGATTTCAATGAAGTTGCCGGTCTGACGGGCGGTCACGGTGGCGGGAGCGTCGGGTCGGCGGTTGGCGTCGGAAGTGTTGCGGTAGATGCGGAGCGGAGTCGAGTAGCACCCCTGCGGAGCATCGGTGCCGATGTAGCCGCCTACGATGATGTCCATGTTGCCGTCGGCGTCCCAGTCGGCCATGTTGATGCCGCCGTCAGTGTTGACAGATACTATCGGGCGAGTGGTGTCGAGGGTGATTGTGCCGTCGGGGTTCTGATAGAACATGCGTACGCCGGTGGCGTTGCCGTCGTTGCCGCACAGCGCGAGGTCGGTGAGGCCGTCGGCATTGAAGTCGGCGGCAAGCACGTCGCCGAGGTTGAGGGGTGTGAGTCCGCTCTTGTCGGAGTCGACAAGCTCAAACTGCGGCCTGCCGTCGGCGCCGGGAGTGTTGATGAATATCTTGGCGTGGCGCGACCAGTTGTCGCCGTGGCCTGTCATGATGATGTCGAGCGTGCCGTCGCCGTTAATGTCGGCGAGGGTGGAGTGCCCTTCGAATGTGCCCCACAGCGGAGAGGGAGCGGTCTTGGTGAAAGAGCCGTCGCCATGGCCGATGTATATCGCCATCCCTTTTACGTTGGAGTCGGCGCTCCATCCGTTGGCCAGAATGTCGAGATTGCCGTCGCCGTCGATGTCGCCGAGTGTCACGGCTCCGTTGGTCATGGCTTTGTTGTCGATGACCGAATGCGTGAACGAGCCGTCGCCTCCGTTGTTGAGGTAGAGGTCGATGCAGCGGTCGCCGCGGTAGGTCATGGTCACGATGTCGGTGTAGCCGTCGCCGTTGACATCGCCGACTGTCACGGGGTTGAGCCACGCTTCGTCGGCAGCCTGTATGAACCCGGTGCGGGAGTCGGGCACACGGCGCATGGCATAGTCGGTATCAGGTCCGAGATTCTCGTAGAGAAGGAGGAACTTAGTGTCGCGCGGAGTGCGCCAGTCGGCTCCCGACGCCATGATGAGCAGGTCGAGGTTGCCGTCATTGTTGAAGTCGAAAAACAATGAGTTGGTGAACGCCGTGCGCTGTATGAGATTGTCGTAGTCGTAGCTCAGACCTCCGTTACCGTCGGGACGGGCGAGAATGGCCATCTCGTTCCATCCCTCGGCGCCGGCTGAAAGTGCGGCGGCGACACCTGCGATGAGTAATGTCAGTTTTTTCATGGCCGTGGCGATATTATTTGTGGGAGATATGGTCGGTTACATATTTGAAATCGTCGAACAGCGCGACGGAGTTTTCATCGCCCGATTTCGAGAATGCGAAGAGACCGAAGCGCGCGCCTTTCCAGTCGCCTTCGCCGATTTCGAAAGCGTCGCCTGCTTTCTTGAACTCCACGCCGTCGAGGCTGTACCAGGGCTGAACGGTCGATTTCGTCGTGTCGTAGGTGAAGCGGAGCCATACGTTGTTGTCGCCGCGGGCGATGGCTTTGAGTGTGCCGTTTATGTCGGTGCATATCAACATGGTACCGTAGGTGTTGCGGATGCCGAAGCCTACCGTCTTGTTGCCGATGCAAAGCAGTCCGGCACGGTCGTCGTGGGCGAGACCGGAGCAGTCGAGTTTTACGGTTACTTCACCGGAATAGCCCATCATTTTCTGTGTCAGCATGTTGGGCGCTTCGCGCAGGGATGCCGATTTGGCGGGACGGATTGCAAGCTGTCCGTCGGTGACGGAAATGCGCGACATGTCGGGGTTGTGGTTGAACTGCCACTGGTTGCCCAAGCCGTTGTCGAAATTGTCGGACGTAGCTACGGTGTGCGGTTTCGACGACGAGGCGATGGATGGTTTCTTTACGATTTTCATCGGTTCGCCGATGCCGTTGCCGTCATAGTCCTCGCCGATGACGGGATAGCCGTCGACCCATTTTACCGGCTGCAGATGTGTCACGCGGCCGAGCGGGCTTGTGCTCTGGAAGTGGTAGAACCACCATTCGCCTTCGGGAGTGTCGACCAGCGCGCCCTGATGCGGGCCGTTGATGCGTGTGGCTCCCTGTTCGAGCACGCGGCGCATGTCGTAGGGACCGTAGATGTCTTTCGCGCGTCCTACGGTCTGCCACCCCGTGCCTACGCCCCCTTCGGGTATGCTGAGATAGAAATATCCGTCCTTGATGAAAAGTTTTGTGCCTTCGGCGGTAGGACCGTTGTATACCTCGCGGCCGTCATCAAGAAGAGTCTTGCCGTCGGGACTCATGCGGTGTATGATAATCGGGCCTCCGCCGAGCTGACTGCGTCCGAGCCACGCGTTGCCTTCGTTATCCCATACGGGGCAGGGGTCTTCCCATCCGCTTACCTTCTTCACCTGATGCAGCGGTTCCCACGGACCGGCGGCGTCGGCGGCCGAGGTCATGAACAGACCGTCGTTGGGAGTGCAGAAATAGAGATAGAAGCGGCCGTCGTGATAGCGCAGCGACGGTGCCCAGGAGCCGTCGCCGTAACGGTTGACGCTGTCGTATCCCTCCATTGAGGTGTATACCTGAGTGAGCAGTTCCCAGTTGACCATGTCGTCAGACACGAGGATAGGAATGCCCATGAAGTGGAATTCGGAGCAGGTGAGATAGTATTTGTCGCCGACACGTATGACTTCGGGGTCGGAATAGTCGGCTGCGATGACCGGGTTGGCGAAAGTGCCGTCGCCGAGGTCGCCCCAGCGGGTATCGGCGGGAGTGAAATTGTCGGTTGACGAGCCGATGTCCTGTCCGCCGGCAAAAACGCCCATCATCGTGGCGTTGGTGTAGGCGCCGAGCACCGGACGCGCACGGTGAGTGCCGGGGAAAAATTCCTGTTCCGACTCAGGGGCGTTGCCTACTCTGGCGAATGTCGCGGGGGCTGCAGCCGATGCCGTTGCGGCGACAGCCGCGAGCAACGTTATCATTGCATAGTGTTTCATTATGGTATATTTTTTGAAAAAAGATTGATAATTCATGTCAGGTAATGCAAAAATAGATTGCATGCGATAAAAAAATAATCCCAAATCAACCAATAATTCAAAAAAATATTGCAATTGCATCAAAACTTCTAAAAACAGGAAAATTACATCACCTTTCCATGTCGATACCGAAATAGCGGATTGTCGGATATGAAGAAAAAAATTACTGTAAAAATTTTGAACGGATAATGGAAAAATGCTTAACTTTGCAGTTGTTTTTCGATAAGCGTATAAATATGCAAAAATACAGGTGCGTATGCATTTTTTGCATTTTAAGCGATTAATAAGGTGAAAATTGCTATAAAAGACTTGTATGGAGGTTTTTAAAGAATTATTGTCGCCCGGAAGCGTCAGTTTGGCGAGTACGATAATATTGTATTCGTTTGTCATAGCTGCCGGTATTCTGTTGGGCAAAATCAAGTTCGGAGGTGTGTCGCTGGGTGTCACCTTCGTATTGTTTGTGGGTATTTTATTAGGGCAGTTCGGTTACACCGCCGATGCCAACGTGATAAAATTCCTGAGAGAATTCGGACTGATACTGTTTATCTTTGCAATCGGACTTCAGGTCGGGCCGGCGTTTTTCTCCTCGTTCAAGGAGGGGGGCATAAGGCTCAACATGCTTGCGGTGCTTGGTGTCGCGCTCAATGTGGCGATAGTGCTTGCAATCTATTATCTTACGGATGACAACACTACGATGGACCAGCTTGTAGGTGTCATGTCGGGAGCCGTAACCAATACCCCGGGTCTGGCTGCTGCTCAACAGACAGTCGGCACTCCCGAGGCTGTCGACACGATGGCACGCGGATATGCCGCCGCCTATCCTCTTGGCGTAGTCGGTATCATCCTGTCGATGTTTATTATCAAATGGGTGTTCCGCATCAAGGTCGACGACGAGATTGCTGCCATCAACAAAGAGAGGGAGGCATCGCAGCTCAAACCTTATATAACATCGTTTGAGGTCAAGAACGAACGTCTTGACGGCATGACTCTGCTTAAACTGCACGATGTGATAACCTGCAACTTCGTTGTATCGCGTCTTATGGGCGCCGACGGCAAGATTGTGATTCCTACCTCGCAGACACAGATACACAACGGCGACAAGCTGCTGCTTGTGATGTCGTCGCAGGATTTACCTAAATTCGCAGCCGTGCTCGGCACCGAAATCGAAATGGACTGGGATGCGGTGACTCCGAGTGAAGTCGTATCGCGCCGCATTCTGATTACCAAAAGCGAATACAACGGTGTGGCTCTCGGCACACTGCGCCTGCACAACGGCTACCGTCTGAACGCAACGCGTGTCAACCGTGCCGGCGTCGACCTGCTTGCATCGCCCGGGCTTCGTCTTCAGATGGGCGACCGCCTCACTGTGGTCGGGCAGCTTGCCGACATTGAGCGCCTCGCCACCAAACTCGGCAACTCGATGAAGCGTCTCAACCAGCCTAACCTCGTCACGATATTCGTAGGTATAATATTCGGTATACTGCTCGGCTCCATCAACGTGGGCATGGGTATGAAACTCGGTCTGGCAGGCGGTCCGCTTGTAGTGGCAATCCTGTTGAGCCGTTTCGGATATAAATTCAAACTTGTCACCTATACCTCCACCTCGGCATCCATGATGCTGCGCGAGCTCGGCATCTGCCTCTTCCTCGCGTCGGTGGGAATTGCGGCCGGCGACCATTTTGTCGAGAAAGTATTCAACGAAACCGGTATGTGGTGGGTAATCTGGGGCTTCATCATCACGCTTATCCCGCTTGTGATAGTCGGATTCATAGCCCGCGGAGTTTACAAGATAAACTTCTTGACCATCATGGGTCTGTTCTCGGGCGGCTGTACCGACCCCCCTGCACTTGCCTATGCCAACAACTCTACCGGCAATGACGCCCCCGCCGTGGCATATTCGACGGTGTATCCGTTGACGATGTTCCTCCGCGTGGTTGCGGCGCAAGGTCTGGTGCTCGCGTTCTGCATGTAGTCGGCTCGGAGCACTCCGAGTACTCAGAGAGCTCAGAGAACTCAGAGTTCTCTGAGTGCTCTGAGTTCTCTGAGTGCTCGAATAAAAAGTATAAGGTTGGATTGCCCGTTGGGCGGTCCAACCTTAATTGTCAGAGTGTGTGTCAAAAAGTACAGATTAATAAAAGTATTCGTTTTACGGTATCTTTTGTGACATAGCCACCGTCGGCGGCGCATGACTCATAATGAATGCCGCATTGACACGTGGGGATTATAGAGATAGGTTATGAGATTGTCTAAAATTTATATCAAAATCTGCATTATATAAATTTAGACAATCTTTAAACAAACCTGTCAATCATGTCTTTGAGTTCGCTGAGCGGTTTGTCGCCGCTGTCGCGCCATGCTTCCTGACCGTCCTTGAAAAGAATCCAGGTGGGATAGACGCGTGCGTGATATTTTTCCATTAGGTCAGGGTTCTTGTCGCCGTCGATCTGGATTATGTCGGCTTTGTCGCCGACCTCCTGTCTGAGTTGGTCGACTATCGGCATCATGCGCTGGCAATGAGGGCACCAGTCGGCGTAGAATTCCACAAGTACCGGACGTGCCTCGCCGGAGATTGCTGCCTGAAGTTTTTCTGCTGTATCCATACGATTTATATGTTTTTAATTCTTGAATTGAAGTAATGCTGATGCAGGGCGCGTGCGCCGCTTTTCGTCACTATTCGTCGCTTTTGGTCGGTATGTGCTCATAGATTTTGGCTGTCAGCAGGTCGTAGGTCTGTACGCCTACCGTGCGCCATACCGGTTCGCCGTCCTTGAACAGAATCAGTGTCGGCACTGACTGTACGCGGTATTTCATGGCGAGTTCGCGGTTGCGGTCAATGTCAACTTTCACGATGGTGGCGTCATCGCCGACTTTCTCTTTCACCTGGTCAAGAATGGGCGACTGCATCTTGCACGGGCCGCACCATGTGGCAAAGAAATCAACCAAAACGGGTTTCGTGCCTTTGATAATCTCAAAAAAATCATTCATGGTCAAATATCAGTTTTATTGTTTGCCATAATAACAAATTGACACCGAAAAGTGTTTTTCAAGAAAATAAAATCAGCGGAGTATTGCGAAAAAACATGATTTTTCGTAGCTTTGCAGTCAGATATAAGAATATGGCACGCATTAACCTCGCAGGGGTGGGAGTGGCACTGGTCACACCATTCCGACAAGACAAAAGTATAGACTTCGAGGCGCTCGGACGCCTGCTGGAGTATCAGATAAAAAATTCGATAGACTATATCGTGGTGCTCGGAACTACGGCCGAAACGCCGACGCTCGACGCTGAAGAGAAGCGTCAGGTGCGCGAATATGTGGCGCAGCGCGTGGCGGGACGTGTGCCTCTGGTGCTCGGTGTGGGTGGAAACAATACGATGGCTGTGGCGCATGAGCTTGAGACGACCGATCTGAAAGATTTCAGCGCGGTGCTGTCGGTGGTGCCGTATTACAACAAGCCGTCGCAGGAGGGCATTTACCGCCATTATGAAGAAATTGCAAAACGTTCGCCGCTGCCTGTAATCCTTTACAATGTGCCCGGCCGCACGGGTGTGAACATGACAGCTGAGACTACGCTCCGTCTTGCGCGTGATTTCGAGAATATCATCGGTGTGAAGGAAGCGTCGGGCAATATCTCGCAGATGGACGAGATAATCAAGAACAAGCCTGAGGACTTTATGGTAATATCGGGCGACGACGGGATAACCTTCCCGTTGATTACGCTCGGTGCTGTCGGTGTGATTTCGGTAATCGGCAATGCATTTCCCAAGGAATTTTCAAAAATGGTGCGACTCGCCCGCGAAGGCGACTACACGAAAGCGCTTCAGATACACCACCGGTTCACCGAACTGTTCAAACTGCTTTTCGTCGACGGCAATCCGGCAGGAGTGAAATGCGTGCTTCATGCGATGGGCATGATAGAGAATGAATTACGTCTCCCGCTTGTACCTACCCGTCTGACCACCTACGAGCAGATACGCCGCGTGCTCTCGCAGCTCGGATAGCCGCGGCTCCCGGTGAGCGGACAGGCGCACGCTGCGGTTGACAGAAAAATATTTATGACATGAAGTCCGGAGTGAATCCGGGCTTTTTGTTTTTATAATCACCCGAGGAACAGGACTTTGCGGCTGAACGTCCGGGCGGTAAAAAATATTTGGAAAAATGGTGGATTTTTAGTATTTTTGCATGGTTAAAGGCTGTATTAAACGGGGGCTGCCCGGCGGTTGTTTCCGCCCGGTATGCGGCTTCTTGCGGACGGTGTCGGAAATCGGGATGTCTGCCCTGATAATCAGGCTTGTATCTAAAAGATATTGCCGGCCGTCGAGTTGAAACCGCTTATTGTGAAATTAAAACTGCAAATACAATTTTAAAAACATTATGTCAGAAGAAGTAGAGGAATATAGCGCGAGTAATATTCAAGTGCTTGAAGGTCTGGAAGCCGTGCGCAAGCGTCCGGCGATGTATATCGGTGATATAAGCGTAAAAGGTCTCCATCACTTGGTATATGAGGTTGTCGACAACTCGATAGACGAGGCTTTGGCAGGTTATGCCACTCATATCGAGGTGACAATCAATGAGGACAATTCAATCACGGTGGTTGACAACGGACGCGGTATTCCTGTAGATATGCATGAGAAGGAGCATAAGAGCGCACTCGAAGTGGTGCTGACGGTGCTTCACGCGGGCGGTAAGTTCGACAAGGGTTCCTACAAGGTGTCGGGCGGTCTGCACGGCGTGGGCGTGTCATGCGTCAACGCGCTTTCGACCTATCTGCGTGCCGAGGTGCGCCGCGGAGGCAAGATATACGCTCAAGAATATTCGTGCGGCAAGCCGACTACGGAGCTTATGGTGATAGGCGAGAGCGAAACGACGGGTACGTCGGTGACGTTCCGTCCCGATGCGTCGATATTTACCGTCACGGTTTATGATTACGAGACGCTTGCCAACCGTCTGCGTGATCTCGCGTTCCTTAACGCGGGCATACATCTGTCGCTTACCGACCTGCGCCAGCGCGATGCCGAGGGCAATCCGAAATTCGAGGAATTTTTCTCGGAGACAGGTCTGCGCGAATTCGTTCAGTATATCGACTCGAACAAAGAATCGCTCATCAACGATGTTATCGACCTGAGCACCGAGCGTCAGGGCATTCCCGTGGAAGTGGCTCTTACCTACAACTCCACTTATAACGAAAACGTCTATTCGTTTGTCAACAATATCAACACCATAGAGGGTGGAACACACCTCACCGGTTTCCGCCGCGGACTCACGCAGACCCTCAAGAAATATGCCGAGGATAACAAGCTGCTCGAGAAGGTGAAGGTGGACATCTCGGCCGAGGACTTCCGCGAAGGCCTTACGGCTGTGGTGTCGGTCAAGGTGATGGAGCCGCAGTTTGAGGGTCAGACCAAGACCAAGCTCGGCAACAACGAGGTAATCGGTGCCGTGCAGACAGCCGTGTCGGAGACGCTCCGCAACTATCTCGAGGAGCATCCCAAGCAGGCACGCACTATCGTCGACAAAGTGATAGTGGCCGCCCAGGCACGTCATGCGGCCTACAACGCCCGCGTGAAGATACAGCGCAAGTCGCCGCTCTACGGGGGCGGACTTCCCGGCAAACTGGCCGACTGCTCGTCGCGTACGGCCGAGGATTGCGAACTTTTCATCGTCGAGGGAGACTCGGCAGGCGGTACCGCAAAGATGGGCCGCGACCGCCGTTTCCAGGCAATCCTCCCGCTCCGCGGTAAAATCCTTAACGTGGAGAAGGCGATGGACCACAAGATATTCGACAACGAGGAGATTACCAATATGTTCCGCGCGCTTCGTGTGACTATCGGCACTGAGGAGGACTCCAAGGAGGCCAACCTGTCGAAGCTCGCTTACCATAAGATTATAATCATGACCGATGCCGATGTCGACGGATCGCACATCGCCACGCTGCTGATGACATTCTTCTTCCGCCGCATGCGTCCGATTATCGAGCAAGGCTATCTGTATCTCGCCACGCCGCCGTTGTACAAATGTTCGCGCGGCAACAAGGTGCTTGAATATTGCTGGAACGAACAGCAACTCCAGAGCTGCATAGCGCAGAACGGTGACCGTGTGAAAGTGCAGCGCTACAAAGGTCTTGGTGAGATGAGCGCGCAGGAGTTGCGCGAGACTACCATGGACCCGCAGTACCGTCTTCTCAAGCAGGTGACCATCAGCGATGCCGCCGCCGCCGACCGCATATTCTCTATGCTTATGGGTGAGGATGTGGCGCAGCGCCGCGACTTCATCGAGCAGAACGCCACCTACGCCAATATCGACGCGTAAGCGCGGGCGGCTGAATGGCTAAGGTGGCTGAATAGCTAAGGTGGCTGAATAGCTAAGGTGGCTGAATAGCTAAAGTAGCTAAGACAGCTATTGTAGCTATGATAGCTAAAAATAGCTACAATAGCTAAAGTAGCTGATATGGCAGTTTGGCTGCCGATAGCGACGGAATATTCGCAAGGCTTCGAGCAAACATGATGTAATCAAAATTGTTTATCTAAGCGGAGAGGGATTACTAAGTATATCACAAATTAAGACAAACAGCTGAAAAATGGTTCGTTCATATTCCAAAAAAGGAGTCGACCGCCTTCGCGCACAAGTTGACGAGTATATAAGCAAGCAAGGTAACAATACCTTCAATTACAAGCAGGTGGCACACGCTATCGACGCCACGACGCCCATCAATCAGCGTGCCGTGGCTCTCTATCTGGCTGAGCTGGCGTTTGACGGTGATATACTGGAGACGGCTCCCGGCCGCTACAAGGCTCCAACGCGTTCGAGCTACGCCACCGGCACGTTCATACGCCGTAGCAACGGCAAAAATTCGGTAATCATCGACGATGACGATGAGGCAATCTTCGTGGCCGAACGCAACTCGATGCACGCTCTCAACGGCGACCGTGTGAGCGTCACAATCGCCGCGCGTCGCCGCGGTGCCGAGCCTGAGGCCGAGGTCGTTGAAATAATCGAGCGGAAGCCGCAGGTGTTTATCGGCACGCTGAAGGTCGACAAGCATTTCGCCTATCTGCTCACCGACTCGAAATATCTTGCGTCGGACATCTTCATCCCCAAGGCAAAACTAAAGGGGGGAGTGACCGGCGACAAAGCTGTGGTGAGAATTACCGAATGGACCGACGATACCAAGAATCCGAAAGGTGAGGTGGTCGACATTTTGGGCAAGAAGGGTGAGAACAACGCCGAAATCAACGCTATCATGGCTGAGTTCGGCCTGCCGTACATATATCCGGAATCGGTCGACAAGGCCGCGAAAAGAATCGACGCCGGCATCACTCCCGAAGTGGTGGCACAGCGTCTCGACATGCGCGATGTCACGACCTTTACCATTGACCCCAAGGACGCGAAGGACTTCGACGACGCCCTCTCGATACGCCGCCTTAAGGACGGCAAATGGGAAATCGGAGTGCATATTGCCGACGTGACCCACTACGTGAAGCCTGATACGATTATCGACAAGGAGGCGCAGAAGCGCGCTACCTCGGTATATCTGGTAGACCGCGTGGTGCCGATGCTTCCCGAGCATCTGAGCAACGGTATCTGTTCGCTCCGTCCCGACGAAGACAAGCTGACATTCTCGTGCATATTCAAGATGGACGACAACGGCAAGGTGCTCGACAGCAATATCACCCGTACGGTGACACGCTCCAACCGGCGCTTCACTTACGAGGAGGCGCAGGAGGTGATAGAGACCGGCAAAGGGGACTATGCCGAGGAACTTACCACTCTCGACCGTCTTGCCAAGATATTGCGCAAGGAGCGCTATGAGGAGGGCTCGGTAGAGTTTGACCGCCTGGAGGTGCGTTTCGACATCGACGAGAACGGTCATCCTACCGGCGTATATTTCAAGGAGTCGAAAGATGCCAATAAACTTATAGAGGAGTTTATGCTGCTGGCCAACAAGACCGTGGCGCAGGCAATCGGAATGCCGCAGGGAAAGAAGAAACCTAAAGCATTTGTATACCGCGTTCACGACATGCCCGACCCCGGCAAACTCTCCGACCTGTCGACGCTGTCGCGCACGTTCGGCTACAAAGTGAAGTCGAGCGGCAGTCCGCGCGAGGTCAACAAATCAATCAACCGCATGCTTGCCGATGTCAAGGGGAAAGGGGAGGAAAATTTCCTTTCCACGCTGGCGATACGCTCGATGGCAAAAGCCATATACACTACCACCAACATAGGCCACTATGGTCTCGGATTCGATTACTATACGCACTTCACTTCGCCGATACGACGCTATCCCGACATGATGGTGCACCGTCTGCTTGAAAAGTATCTGGCGGGGGGACGTACGGTCAATGCCGAGAAACTCGAGATGCTGTGCAAGCACTCTTCCGACATGGAGCAATTAGCTGCCAACGCCGAGCGCGCCTCAATCAAATACAAGCAGGTGGAGTATATGAACGACCATTTGGGCGAGGAATACGAGGGGGTAATCTCAGGTGTGACCGAGTGGGGACTCTATGTGGAAATCAACGAGAACAAATGCGAGGGTCTCGTGCCCGTGCGTGACCTTGCCGATGATTTCTATGACCTTGACGAGAAGAATTATTGTCTGGTAGGACGCCGCCACAATCACCGTTACCGTCTCGGCGACAATATAAAGGTGAGGGTAGCCCGCGCCAATCTCGACAAAAAGCAGCTCGATTTCGCTATTGTCGATGAAAACGCAGCAGCACGCGGTGAGGACGCCATGGGCAAGACAGTGACCGTGGAGCAGGCGCTTGCGGCCACATCGGCGAAAAAAGCGGCCCAGCACCACGGCGGCCGGCGCAAGACGAAAAAATAATATGAAGTATGGCGCGCAGTGATTTTGCCGCCGGAAAAAGTTTACGATACAACAGAAATAGAAAATTAACCATACCATATTCACATTACAGCCGTCATGAATATAGCAGTAGTAGGAACAGGATACGTTGGCCTCGTCTCGGGAACATGTTTCGCCGAGATGGGTGTCAACGTGACATGTGTAGATATTGATACAAACAAGATTGCCAGACTCAAAGCGGGCGAGATACCTATCTATGAGCCGGGACTGGACGAGATGGTGACACGCAACATTAAGGAGGGACGGTTGAAATTCAGTACGTCGCTCGCCGAATGCCTTGATGATGTCGACATAGTGTTCAGCGCTGTCGGCACGCCACCCGACGAGGATGGTTCGGCCGACCTGCAGTATGTGCTCAACGTGGCACGCGAATTCGGCCGCAACATAAAGAAATATACTATACTCGTGACGAAGTCGACGGTGCCGGTAGGTACGGCGGCCAAGGTGCGCGACGCCATCAACGGCGAGCTCGCGTCGCGTGGCGAGACGATAGAATTTGACGTGGCATCCAATCCCGAGTTTCTGAAGGAGGGCGCTGCCATCAAGGATTTCATGAGCCCGGACCGTGTGGTGATAGGTGTTGACTCCGAGCGTGCCAGAAAACTTATGGCCAAGCTCTACCACCCGTTCATGCTTACCAACAACCGCATCATATTCACCGACATACCGTCGGCCGAGATGATAAAATACGCTGCCAACTCGATGCTTGCCACCCGCATATCGTTCATGAACGATATTGCAAATCTGTGCGAGATAGTCGGCGCCGATGTAAATATGGTGCGCAAAGGCATAGGCGCCGATGTGCGTATCGGCTCGAAGTTCCTCTATCCCGGCTGCGGGTACGGAGGTTCCTGTTTCCCTAAGGATGTCAAGGCACTTATCAAGACTGCCGAGCGCAACGGTTATGAAATGCGCGTGCTCAAGGCGGTAGAGGCTGTCAACGAATGCCAGAAAGGCATACTCTATGAGAAGCTGAAACGTGAGATGGGTGGAGAGGAAGGAATCCGGGGCAAGCGCATAGCCCTGTGGGGACTGGCATTCAAGCCGGAGACCGACGACATGCGCGAGGCCACAGCCCTTGTGCTCATCGATAAACTTACCGAGGCCGGAGCCGAAGTGGTGGTGTTCGACCCGATAGCGATGGACGAGTGCCGCCGCCGCGTAGGCGACAAGGTCAAGTACGCCAAGGATATGTATGACGCCGTGCTTGATGCCGACGCGCTGCTGCTGCTGACCGAGTGGAAGCAGTTCCGTCTGCCGTCGTGGGGCGTCGTGAAGCATGCGATGCGCACTCCGATAGTGCTCGACGGGCGCAATATCTACGACCCCGCCGAAATGTCGCAGCAGGGATTTACCTACCACTGCATCGGCCGCTGATGCCGGAGAGCTGTTAATCGTCAATAAATTATTTTTGAGTGTATTGCAAAACTGACGTTGACGGCTGCATGAGGGCTGCACCGGGGTGCAGCCCTACAGGATGGAGTAATAATATTATACGTTTTGCAATACCCCGGCTGTTTCTCAAGATTGATATGTAATAATGCCAAAGATAGGAATTTGTGTAAAGAATCTTACCAGTGGCGGTGCTGAAAAGCAGGCTGTCATGTTGGCGAACGCTCTTGCGCCCCGTCATTATGTCGCATTCATAATACTTAATGGAGAAAAGGTTCATGAGAAGTATATCGACATGCTTGTGCCCGGCATCAGCATAGTGAAATTCGTAGGAGAAAGAAAGGAGCGGCTTGCCCAATACCGGCAATATATCAGAACAGCGGCTCCCGATTTGATATTTTCCTATCTGACGGCAGCCAATTATTACAGCGTAAGGGCAAGCCGCGGCTCTGCGACACGTGTGGTGACCGGTATCCGCAATTCAAAACTGCCTCTTACAAAGCACATCGCCGACGCGATATTGAGCCGGTGGGGAGGCGTGGCATCAGTCAGCAATTGTGAATCAGGCAAAAGGCATTTTGCCGCTACCGGTTTCAAGAGAAGCAAAATTGAAGTCATCCCCAACTGCTTCGATCCTATTGACGATTACCGCGAACGTCCGGAAAAAGATACGGTCGATGTCATAACCGTAGGACGTTTTGTAGCGCAAAAGGATTATCATACGGCCATCAGGGCGGTGGCTGAGGCTGCGCGCGGCATTCCGAAACTGAGGTTCACTATTATCGGATACGGCGAACTTGAGGCGCAGGTGCGCGGATGGGTCAGCGAAGCCGGTATCAATGATATAACCAGAATACTTATAAATTCCGACCATATCTCCGAAGAACTCCGAAATGCCGACATTTATCTGTCGACATCGCTATTCGAGGGGATAAGCAATTCCATTATGGAAGGTATGAACGCCGACATGCCCGTAGTGGCGACATCGGTCGGCGATAATGAAGTGCTCGTGGAGCATGGATACAACGGATATATAGATGCCACAGGCGACTATATGTCGATGGCCGGGCATATCGTTGAGCTTGCCTCCGATGCAGGGCTGAGACGTGAAATGGGACGCAGAAGCAAGCAACGGCTTAAGGCTAATTTTACCAAAGAGTTGTTTGCCGAGCGCTATAATGAACTGATAATAAAATTACTCGGCCGATGAAGATAGTTGTTACCGGGACACGGGGGATACCCGATATATCGGGGGGAGTGGAGACGCATTGCGAGAACCTGTATCCGCGGATTGCGGCGATGGGGCATGATGTGACGGTGATACGTCGCCGGTGCTATGTGTCTGACGACAACCGAATCAAGGAGTACAAGGGGGTGAAACTTGTCGACCTCTATACTCCGCGCAAGAAAAGTTTCGAGGCTGTCATACATACGTTCTTAGCTGTCATAAAGGCTCGCAGAATGAAGGCCGATGTGCTGCATGTGCATGCTATCGGGCCGTCAATCATGGTGCCTCTGGCGCGTTTGCTCGGCATGAAGGTGGTGATGACCAACCATGGTCCCGATTATGACCGCGGAAAGTGGGGACGGATGGCAAAAACGGTGCTCAAGACCGGCGAACGGTGGGGGACACGTTTCTCCAACCGTGTAATCGTCATCTCGACTGTGATTGCCGATATATTGCGCACGAAATACGGGCGTGAGGACACTGACCTGATATATAACGGAGTGAACCGTCCGTCGGTATCCGGTGCCACCGACTATATAGAGTCGCTCGGACTTGAACCGGGCAAATATATAGTGACGATAGGCCGCTTCGTGAAGGAGAAGGGATTCCACGACCTTATCGAAGCCTATAAGCGGCTCGGACGCAGTGATATAAAGCTCGCGATTGCGGGCGACAGCGACCATCCCGACCAATACAGCGAGGAGCTGAAGCGCACGGGCAAGGAAGCCGGAGTGGTGTTCACGGGATTCATCAAGGGTGAAAAGCTCAATCAGCTCGGACATAACGCTGCGCTTTTCGTGCTGCCGTCGTACCACGAGGGACTGCCTATCGCGTTGCTTGAGGCTATGAGCGAGGAGCTTGACGTGGTGGTGAGCGATATTCCCGCCAACAGGATAAAGGAACTTTCGCCCGACGATTTCTTCCCGGTGGGCGACGTCGACGCCCTTGCCGCGAAAATCGGAGAGAAACTTGACCGGCATCTGACACCGCGGCGCTATGACCTGACGAACTACAACTGGGACAGCATAGCCGAGGCTACGGTACGCGTGTATGAGGAGGTTGTCAGAAAGAAAAAGCGAATGTGAAACCATGCGGCGGTTACGTTTGTTCTGATTATGATGTCAGGCGCAGCCGCCTGACATGGCACAAAGGTTGTTAATTAAAAAATACAGGAAACAATGAAAATATTGGTGACCGGAGCGGCCGGATTTATCGGTTCGCGACTGATGATGCTGCTCGCCGAAAGAGGTGACAGTGTGGTAGGTATTGACAATATCAATGATTATTATGACGTAAGGCTGAAATACGGCCGTCTGCGCAGCGCCGGTTTCGATGTTCCAGCCGACGGTGTGAAATGGGGTGAGGAACTGCGCAGCCCGAAGTACGGCGACTGCCGTTTCGTCAGACTGTCGATTGACGACAAGCACGGTCTTGACACGCTGTTTGCCAAAGAGGGGTTTGACACTGTTGTGAATCTCGCGGCACAGGCCGGCGTGAGATATTCGATAACCAATCCGTATGCCTACCTGCAAAGCAATCTTGTGGGATTCCTAAATATTTTGGAGGCATGCCGCAACTTTAAGACGGGCTATCTCGTGTATGCGTCGTCATCGTCGGTCTACGGCACAAATGAGAAGGTGCCGTATTCGGAGGACGATAAGGTGGATTCGCCGGTGAGCCTGTATGCCGCCACCAAGAAGTCAAACGAGCTTATGGCCCACGCCTACAGCAAGCTCTACGGAATAAAAGTGACGGGACTGCGCTATTTCACAGTCTACGGCCCGTGGGGACGTCCCGACATGTCGCCCATGCTGTTTGCATCGGCCATCGAGAAGGGGGAGGCAATCAATGTGTTTAACAACGGCGACATGATACGTGATTTCACCTATATCGACGACATAGTGGAGGGTACGATAAAGGTAATCGACAATCCTCCGGTACAGGAAGAGGGGAAAGCGAGTGCGCGCGTATACAATATCGGCTGCTCGCATCCTGTAAAACTGATGGATTTCATTTCGGAAATAGAGCAGGCGATGGGTTGCGAGGCACAGAAAGTGTTCCTGCCGATGCAGCCGGGCGATGTGTATCAGACCAATGCCGACACGAGCCGTCTGGAAAATGAAATCGGGTATCATCCGTGCCACACGCTTCATGAAGGTATCGGCAAATTTGTGGAGTGGTACCGTTCGGAAGATAATCCCCTCCGGGAGAACTAAAGATATAGAAAATTGTTGTAAAAACAGGGGGGGAGGATATATCGGCCGAGGGATGCGGCACGATTTACTCCCCCTCTTTGTCAGAGAAAACGGGAAGTAAAACAAGATACTGAGTCCCGTATGGAATAATTTACAACATTTCAACTATTTACTGTTTTGGAAGGGAAGCATCGAAGCATAGGGAAGAAGATATGGAAAGTGACGTGGGTGACGACAGTGTCGCTGTTGCTTTTTGTAGTTGTATGTCTGACGGCACTTTATATACCTGCCGTGCAGGATTTTGTGGTGCCTCGTGTGCTTGCCCTTATAAGCAGTGAGGATATGGCGGTGTCGGTTGAGCACTTCCGCCTGAAATTTCCGCTTGACATCAACGTCAGAGGTGTCGAGGTGATGCAGAAGGGGGATACGATGCTTATGGCCGGCGACGCACATGTCAGCGTCAGTCCGCTGCCGCTGCTCGGCGGCCGCGTGAAGGCCGGTACTATAAGTCTGAGCGATGTGTACTATAAATCGGGGACACCCGACTCGGCGAGCTATATCCGCGCCCGGGTAAGCCATGCCGCGCTGATGAATGCCGGAGTAGGGCTTAAGGAACAGCTTGTCGATGTAGACAACATAATGCTGTCAGGGGGCAATATCAGGATAGCGCTCCGCAATGACACCACACCGCCGTCACCTCCGTCGGCTCCCGCGACATGGAGCATACTCGGTAAGAAAATATCGCTCGGCGACATTGATTTCGAAATGACAATGACCGATACCGGCGACAGCATCGGAGCGCGTCTTGACAACTTCACGCTTCTCAACGGGGCTATCGACCTCGGTGCGCACACCGTAAAGGTGGAGGATGTGAGGATTGACGGTATCGGCGGACGTTATATAACAGGCAGCGGAACCGCGTCTGAAAACGCCGTGCCGGAAAACGCCGTGCCTGCTGCAACCGATACCGTACCGACCGACACAGTGCCGTGGAGCATACGGGTGGACCATCTGTCGCTCGACAACGGCCGCGCTCTTTATGCCGCAGCCGGCGCCGTGCCGCAGCCGGGACTCGACATGCAGTATATCGACGTGAAGAGTCTGACGGTCGAAGTTGACTCGTTCTATAACCGGGGGCCGGAGATGCGTGTGCCGCTAAAAAAACTGTCGGCATCGGAGCGGTCGGGTATTCAGCTCTACGGCAACGGACTTTTTGCAATGAACGCCGATGAAATAGAGGCAAAGGATTTCAATCTGAGAACGCTGGCGTCGGTAATCAATGTGGATGCCACATACGGTATGGAATCGCCCGATGCGCCGCTTTCGGTCACGCTCAGGGCCGATGTCGACCCGCTTGACGTCAAGATGGCATTCCCGTCGCTCGGACAGACGATAGCCATGATGCCGCAGCACCGCAAACTTGCGGTGGATGTGGTGGCCACCGGTTCGCTTTCCGACCTGCGTATCGTCGATGCGGGAGTGAAAATGCGCAATTATTTCGATGTAAGACTGGCCGGAAAGGTCAGGAATATAACCGATTTCAACAATGCGTCGGGACATATCGACATCGACGGCGATTTCAATGATATAAACTTCATAAAGCCCACGCTGCCGGATGCGAAGCTCGGCAAGACAACACATCTGCCGCCGCTGAAACTTGACGGCACGGTCGATATGGCCGGAGGTGTCGTCGGAGGCCGGTTGCGTGCGCTCACTCAGCAGGGCGACCTCGCTCTCGACGGCAAATGGAACTCGCGCGTCGAGGGGTATGACATCAATCTCAATGCCGACAAATTCCCTGTCGGGACATTCCTGCCCGGACTCGGCGTAGGCAACGTCACGGCAAAAGTCGACGCGCACGGCCGCGGATTTGATCCGATGAGCCGGCGCACGGAGATGTATGCCGCCGTCGATGCCATAGATGTGGGATACAGCGGGTATTCGATACATGACCTCAAAGTCGTGGCAAATCTCGGCGACGGCAATGCCGACCTCAATGTCACGTCGTCGAACAAGGTGATTGACGGCAGCCTTCACGCTTCGGGCAATCTCGCCGGAAAGACCTATGACTGGACGATGATAGGCGACTTCCGCAATGTCGACCTCTATGCGCTCGGCGTAGCCGACACGGTGTCGAACGTGTCAGCTTCCTTGGCCGGAACGATGAGGATGACTCCGTCGACGCACGACATCGATGCCGAGATTGATATACACCATGTCGACGCGAAACTTGGCGAGACGCATTTCGCGGCGCATGATTTTGACATAGGCTTCACGGGCAATGATTCGCTGTCGGATGCGCGCATCGACAACCGGGACCTTAAAATCAGATTTGTGTCGCCGATGGTTGTTGACAGTGTGGCGGCACGGTTCGCGTCGGTCATGTCGCTTGTATCGCCTATGGTCGAGGCGCGCAATGTAGATATAGAGGCGCTGCAGCGCAATCTGCCGCCTTTCACTCTCGATATAGACGCGGGCGAGCGCAACGCACTGCATGATTATCTCGCCGAGTCGGGCACGACGTTCCGCCACGCTACGCTGAGTGCCTGCAACGACAGCCTGATATGCATCAAGGCGGCAGTAGACACGCTTATTTCCGGTAGCTCGAGGTTTGACCGGATAGATTTCAACGCTTTGCAGGAGGGTAACAGACTTAACTACGAGCTGACGATTGACAACCAGCCGGGTACATTCGACGATTTCGCCCACATAGCGGGAAAAGGCTATATCGGAGGAGATAAAGTGATGGTGGCTCTCCAGCAGCGCAACATAAAGGATGATACCGGTTACAGAATCGGAGCACTCGTGGAATTGTCGGACTCAACCCTCAAACTGAGACTCGACCCCACCGACCCTGTGATAGGATACAAGCAGTGGACGGTCAACGACAATAACTTCATAAGCCTGAATACGAGAACCTACCATCTGGACGCGAACCTGCTCATGGAGAACAACGACAGCCGTCTGCATATATATACGGAGCATGACTCCATACATGGCGGAGACCATCAGGAGAATATCAATGTCGACATATCGAAGATACAGATAGCCGACTGGATATTGCTCAACCCATACGCCCCGCCAATGAAGGGCGACCTGTCGGCCAATCTGAAATTCTCGATGTCGCCCGGCATGCTAAACGGCGCCGGAGTGGTGACATTGGCCGATTTCACTTACGCAAAAAAGCGTGTGGGCACGCTTGACCTCGCCGTCGACATAACGACCTCGCGTTCGGGTGCCATAACGGCCAATACCGGCCTCAAGATTGACGGCAAGGAGGTGATGGTGGCTAACGGCGCTCTCAACGACACGACGCTCATCGACCCGTTCAGACTTGATTTCGCCCTTACCCGCCTGCCGCTTGATATCGCAAATCCCTTTATCGGGGGGGCTGCCACGCTCGACGGTTATCTGAGCGGCAACATGGACGTGACGGGAAGTCTGTCGGCACCGATGTTTGACGGCTATCTCGACTTCGACTCGGCTACGGCCAAGGTGGCGATGCTCGGCACTACATTCCGTTTCAGCGAGGAAAAGATACCGGTTGATTCGAATGTAATCAGATTTGACCGTTATGCGATTTACGGTGTTAATGACAATCCGCTCGAAATCACCGGTCAGGTGGATATGCGCTCGCTGGCCGACATCAGCCTCGACCTCGGACTGCATGCCGACAACATGCAGGTGGTGGGCAACAGCAAGCGGCGCGGCAGCGATGTATACGGTAAGGCTTTCATCTCGCTTGACGCTACAGCCAAGGGGGATATGCAGATGATAAACGCACGCGCCAATCTCGCGGTCAAGGAGGGCACGAATGTCACGTACGTGATGCCGGAAGCCGGTTCGCAGCTCTCGTCGCAGAGCACGGGCGACATGGTGCACTTCGTGAACTTCGCCGACACTACTGTAATAGCCGAAGCGGACTCCGTGGCGCCTCCGGGCATGCTGCTCAACCTGGCGGCGATGCTCAGCGTGGAGGAGGGTTCGGTGATAGGAGTGGATTTGTCGGCCAACGGACAGGACCGCGTGCAGGTGCAGTCGAACGGCATACTCGACTTCACGATGAACCCGCTCGGCGACACGCGTACGACGGGACGCCTCAATATAACCGGAGGATTCGTGAGATATTCGCCTCCGCTGATGTCGGAAAAACTGTTTGACTTCCAGGAGGGAAGCTATGTGGCATTCAACGGCGACATGGCCAATCCGACACTGCACGTGACGGCGATAGACGTAATCAAGGCCAACGTGACGGCCGACGGACAGAACTCGCGCCTTGTCAACTTCGATGTGATACTGCGTGTTAACGGTACGCTCGACGAGATGGATGTGGCGTTTGACCTCGACACCGACGAGGACCTTACGGTGCGCAACGAGCTTCAGTCGATGTCGCCCGAGCAGCGCGCCAACCAGGCCATGAACCTGCTGCTCTACAACATGTACACAGGGCCGGGCACGAAGGGCAACGCCAACATCACGGGCAACCCGCTCTACAGCTTCCTGTCGTCGCAGCTCAATACGTGGATGGCCAACAATGTGAAGGGTGTGGACATATCATTCGGCATAGACCAGTATGAAAAGACGCTCGACGGGGCTTCATCGACAACGACAAGCTACAGCTACCGCGTGTCGAAGAGCTTCCTCGACGACAGGTTCAAGGTTGTAGTCGGCGGCAATTACACGACCGATGCCGATGCCAACGAGAACCTGCAGCAGAATCTTATAAACGACATCTCGTTCGAGTATCTGCTCAACAAGTCGGGAACGATGTATGTGCGCCTGTTCAGGCATACGGGTTTCGAGAGCATACTTGAGGGCGAGGTGACGCAGACGGGCGTGGGCTTCGTGTACAAGCGCAAACTGCGCACGCTGCGCAATCTGTTCAGGAAGCGCAGCGCCCAGCCGATGGCGCTACCGCAGGAAGGAGCGGTGCGCATGGCCGGCGACATACTCCGCAAGGTGATGTCAAAATCGCGGGAACAGGTTCCGGCAAGTGAAGAGAAAAACGACAGACAACCCATAAATGTAAGGAAAGATGAGAAGGTGGCTGAATAATGCGTTACGGGCAGTTGTTGCGGCGGTAGCGGTGCTTGCCGTTGCCGGGTGCTCGACAACACGCCGTCTGGAGGAGGGTGAGATACTTTACAACGGGCTTAAAGGCGTCAGTTACGAACGCCCAGTGGCCGAAGAACTTCCCGACGGGTTGCGTGACAATATCAAGAATGCCGTCAATGCTCCGGCCAACAAAAAGACGCTGATGTTTTTCCCTCTCGGGCTGTGGGTGTACAACAATATGGGTTCGCACGACTCGGGGCTGAAGAAATGGTTCTACAACAAGTTCGCCCAGGAGCCTGTGGTCGTGTCGGAGATAAGGCCGGAAGTGCGTACAAAGATGATTGACGAGATACTTGACAACAATGGATATTTCAGGGGGAGCAGCAGTTACGAGCTTGTATCCGGCAAAAACAAGCGCAAGGCCAAGATAGCATATACCGTCAATGCCGGCACGCCGTATCTTCTCGATTCGATAGGGCTTATGCTCGACACGTGCCATCTGAGCCATGCGATAGACTCGCTGGCGCGGCGAGAGCCGTATCTGCGGCCGGGACAACGTTACTGTACCGACTCGCTGCAGGCCGTACGTACGAGGATAACGAACTCGCTGCGCAACCGCGGATATTATTTCTTCAAACCGGAATTCATTGAATATCTCGCCGACTCGATACAGAAACCGGGGAGCATTGCGCTGCGCATGACGCTTGCGCCGAACATGCCGCCGCTGGCACGCAACCGATATCGCACGGGCGACGTGACCATGTACGTTTTCCGAAACGAAGGGGGAGGAACTCCGGATACGATAGCGATGCCGCGCGGCACGTTGATACAGATGCTGCCGTCGAAGTTCCGCCGCAATCTGATGACGGAGTGCGTGACATTCAACCGCGGCAAGGTGTTTTCGGTGCGCGACATGGACCGTACGCAGAGCTATCTGGCTCGTCTCGGCATATTCAATGCCATATCCATATCGGCGCTGCCCGACACGCTGGCGGCAGACCCGACGCTCGATGTGGCGATATCGTGTACGTTCGACATGCCTTTGGAGACATCAATCGAGGCGAATGTGTCGTCGAAGTCAAACTCTTATTTGGGCCCGGGTCTGACGCTCGGTCTGACTAACCGCAATATGTTTGGCGGCGGGGAGCAGTTGAGCGTGAATCTGACAGGGTCGTATGAATGGCAGACGGGACGCGGCAGTTCGTCGGTGTTCAATTCGTATGAGGTGGGTCTGACGGGGTCGCTGGCGTTTCCGCGGTTTATCGCGCCGAAGTTCATACCGAGGCGTAAGTACTCATCCAACTGGACGCGCGTGTCGCTCAACGCCGACCTGCTCAACCGTCCGCATTATTTCAAGATGGCGCAGTTCAATGCGTCGTTCGGGTATGACTGGATGTCGTCGCGGTTTGTCAACAACAACCTGACACTGTTCAAGCTGACGTATACCAAGCTGCTGCACACGACTACCGATTTCGACTCCATCACGGCTGCCAATCCGGCAATAGCGCTGTCGTTCAGGTCGCAGTTCATCCCGCAGCTGTCGTATACGTATGCATACGACCGTACGTTCAGGCGCAAGAACACGGTGCGCTATACCATATCGGTCACGGAGGCAGGCAACCTGTTCTGGACGATATACGAGGCATTTGGCAAAAAAGGTGAGAAAACGCTGTTCAACACGCCGTTCTCACAGTTCATAAAGGGCACGGCGCAGATAGTGTACGGCCGCCGTCTGTCGGGCGAGCAATGGCTGTGGACGAGGGCGGCGGTAGGTGCGGCGCATGCCTACGGCAACGCATCGCAGGTGCCGTATACCGAACAGTTCTATTGCGGTGGCGCCAACTCGGTGAGGGCGTTTACCGTGCGCTCGATAGGCCCGGGCAGCTACCGGCCTCCGAAGAGCGACATCAACGGATATTTCGACCAGACGGGAACGTTCAAGTTCGAGTTCAACGTGGAATATCGTTTCCCGATACTCGGTCCGGTACACGGGGCGTTGTTCTTTGACTCGGGCAATGTATGGCTGCTCAAGAATGACCCGCAGCGTCCGGGAGGATTGCTCAAAGGTTCGCGGTTTTTCAAGGAATTAGCTACGGGCACTGGCGTCGGCCTGCGTCTCGACATCTCGATGCTTGTAGTAAGAGCCGACCTCGGCATAGGCATCCATGCACCCTACGATACCGGCAAGCGCGGCTA
The DNA here is from genome assembly GCA_905210435.1 of uncultured Bacteroidales bacterium. GTDB lineage: Bacteria > Bacteroidota > Bacteroidia > Bacteroidales > Muribaculaceae > JAGBWK01. The sequence continues at coordinate 526 of CAJLWO010000031.1, read as the reverse complement.
TTACAACATGGAATCCTTCGGCAAGTCACTTGCATTCCATTTGGCGATAGGGTATCCGTTCTGAGTTTGAGGTATTTACCGCGGTTGGGAACCGCGGCTACTACTGTTATGGATATCAAGCGTCTTGAGATTAGTCCGGGTGAGAGAATATATCAAGATACATTCGGCGTGTGTGTTTTCAGTGGAAAAAGTCGTCTATTTCATCACACCCGCATGAAAAAGCAGAGAGTGGCACAGCGTCACTCTCTGAAATAGTATTGATGGATAGATTAAAATCCAAATATTGGGTTTTTCCCTCCATTATTTTTTAAAATAATCTCATAATTATTTTTTGCCATTTGGTATAATTTTCGCTCACGGGGAGTGAAGTCCCCGTTCATCTTTCGAGACATCTCGGAGTGGAAGTGTCTTACTTCCTCGCGTGTCATTGGTGGATTGGGGTTTGAAGGTATCATAAAACTAAAGTTTATTTAGTCAGCCCTTAAAAACGGATATTAATTGCTGATATTCAATAAAATAAACATAA
>CAJLWO010000030.1 GCA_905210435.1 uncultured Bacteroidales bacterium | reverse complement strand
AAAAAAAAAGCCATTAACTGAATATCCCTAATTAAACAAGTTTATTGGCAGGCATCGGAAGTAGGCTTCCGGTGCACTTTTTATTTTTCAGAAGAGCATTAACGTATCCCTGTCAAGTGGTATATATTTTTGTAAAACATTAAAAAATATATGTCATGAACAAGATTTTCACTGCTGTATCAGTTTTTGTCGTGGCGGGAGCTATAATGTCATCTTCGGCGGCAGCATTTCCCGGTACGAGTTATTGTGACGCTGCAATGTCGAAAGATAGGATGCCTGACAGATTTTTGTGTTGCGTGAGAGTGAACAGCCGGCCGCAGTAAGGTAACGGTCAGTCGGCATGGGCGATGATGTCGGGCCGGGTAGAGATGTCACGCATTCTCAAGGAAGATGCGCGTGCGACAGGAGCTTTGGTATAGCGTTCGGATGATTCGTACGTTTATGTCGATGTCCCGGTTAATGTCAAGAATGATGTTCCGGGTATCAGCACGTACGATTTTATATTTTTATCGGTAAATTGCCAAACGATATTGGAATATGTGTTGAAATAATGCCTTTAAAATTTTTTTCGCAGTATCACGGAAATCATATTTTTTTCGCGCGGGAATAAAAAAAGCGGGGTATTTTTGAATAATGATTGTAAAAAATCAGTATTTTTGCAAATTGGATTATTTGTGCCGGGACGGTCGTTGGAGCCATGATGGCAGAATGGATACAGGCATATGCCACAAATGCGGCTTTAAATCTGGTACCGGTCACGGTGCATGGAAGGGAAACATAGTGAATATTAAACCATTACACATAAGATATGTATAGAACTAATACGTGTGGCGAGTTGCGCATCGGTGATGCCGGCAAGGAAGTGACCTTGGCGGGCTGGGTGCAGCGTGCGCGCAAGATGGGGGGCATGACGTTTGTCGACCTCCGCGACAGATATGGAATTACCCAGGTGGTCTTTAACAATGAGATTGACCCGGCGCTTTGCGAGGCATCAAATCATCTCGGCAGAGAGTATGTGGTGCAGGTGAAAGGCACGGTGGCGGAACGTTCGTCGAAAAATGCGGCGCTTCCTACGGGTGAGATAGAGATAATCGCTAAGGAGCTGACTGTGCTTAACGCGAGCGAGGTGCCTCCGTTCACTATCGAGGATGATACCGACGGCGGCGATGAGTTGCGCATGCGTTACCGTTATCTCGACCTGCGTCGCGGCTGCGTGCGCAAGAATCTTGAACTGCGCCACCGCATGACGATGGAGGTGCGCCGTTATCTTGACTCGAAGGGTTTCCTGGAGATAGAGACTCCGATGCTCGTAGGTTCGACTCCCGAGGGCGCGCGCGATTTCGTGGTGCCTTCACGTATGAATCCGGGTCAGTTCTATGCGTTGCCTCAAAGTCCGCAGACGCTCAAGCAATTGCTGATGGTGTCGGGAATGGACCGCTATTTCCAGATTGTGAAATGTTTCCGCGACGAGGACCTGCGTGCCGACCGCCAGCCTGAGTTCACGCAGATAGACTGCGAGATGAGCTATGTGGAGCAGGATGATATCATCAACCTGTTCGAGGGCATGGCCAAGCACCTGTTCAAAGAGATAAGAGGTGTAGAGCTTACGGAGCCGTTTATGCGCATGCCGTGGGCCGATGCGATGAAATACTACGGTTCGGACAAGCCCGATCTGCGTTTCGGCATGAAGTTTGTAGAGCTGATGGACATAATGAAAGGCCACGGCTTCGGTGTGTTTGACAACGCGGCCTATATAGGCGGTATCTGTGCGAAGGGCGCTGCAAATTATACCCGCAAGCAGCTCGATGCGCTCACCGAGTATGTGAAACGTCCGCAGATTGGCGCCAAAGGCATGGTGTATGCCCGCGTGGAGGCTGACGGCAATGTGAAGTCGTCGGTGGATAAATTCTACACCCAGGATGTGCTGCAGCAGATGAAGGCTGCATTCGGCGCCGAGCCGGGCGACCTTATTCTGATACTGTCGGGCGACGATGCGATGAAGACGCGCAAGCAGCTGTGCGAGCTGCGTCTGGAGATGGGCAACCAGCTCGGCCTGCGCGACAAGGACAAATTCGCCTGCCTGTGGGTTGTTGACTTCCCGATGTTTGAATGGAGCGATGAGGAGCAGCGCCTGATGGCGATGCACCACCCGTTCACGCATCCGAAGGACGAGGATGTGCCTTTGCTCGACACTGACCCGGCAGCTGTGCGTGCCGATGCCTACGATATGGTAATCAACGGCGTCGAAGTGGGCGGCGGATCTATCCGTATCCACGACAGCGCATTGCAGGGCAAGATGTTCGAGATACTCGGTTTTACTCCCGAAAAAGCTCAGGAGCAGTTCGGCTTCCTGATGAATGCGTTCAAATACGGTGCGCCCCCTCACGGAGGTCTCGCCTACGGTCTTGACCGCTGGGTATCGCTGTTTGCCGGTCTCGACAGCATCCGCGACTGTATCGCGTTCCCCAAAAACAATTCGGGTCGCGACGTGATGCTCGACGCTCCGGCCGCCCTCGACCAGAAGCAGCTTGACGAGCTGCAGCTCTCGCTCAATCCGGAACAGTAGCGGAAGACGGTTCGCGACTTCCGGGAGAGTGATTATGGCGGCAATTGAAAAGTATTATCAGTATAAAATAAGCAATTATGTCACTGATATTGATAAAAGATGTGGTAAAAGTGATAGAGGATGCAATTCCTCCGCATTACCAGGAAGATTATGATAACACCGGACTGCAGATCGGAAGCCTGATGCGTCCGTGCACCGGTGTGCTTCTCTGCGTCGATGTGACGCCGGAAATCATTGTCGAGGCCGCTCAGAAAGGTTGCAATCTCATAGTCTCGCACCACCCTCTGATATTTAATCCGATAAAGAATCTCATCACTACCGGGCGCGTGGACTTCTCCGTCTACAAGGCTATAAAGAACGATATCGCGATTTATTCGTGCCATACGTCGGCCGATAATGTTCCCGGTGCGGGAGTGTCGTGGAAGATGGCCGAAATGCTCGGCATGAGCAACATATCGACGCTTGAACAGCGTGGCGATGACGGAGCCGGAAGCGGTGTCATAGGCGACCTGCCCGAGGCGATGTCGCACCGCGAACTTGTAGAGAAGGTGAAGTCGACATTCGGCTCGCCTGTGGCACGGTGTTCGGCCTATACCCCGGAACGGGGGAAGATAAGCCGTCTGGCGCTGTGCGGCGGTGCGGGAGGTTTTCTGATACCGCGCGCCATAGAATGCGGAGCGCAGGCGTTTGTGGCCTCCGACTGCAAGCACAACCACTTCCTTGACTATGCCAAATCTCTATTTTTGATAGATATCGGGCATTTTGAAAGCGAGGAGTGCACAAAACAGATTTTTTATCAGATAATTAGAGAAAAATTTCCTAACTTTGCACTCTATTATTCAGAATTAGAAAAAAATCCAATAATATATTTGTAAGCAAGATGGCTGAAAAGAAAGAAAAAGAGAAGCAGCTGACAGTGGAAGAACGACTGAAATCACTGTATGAGCTTCAGACTATCCTTACCGAGATTGACAGAATAAAGACCATCCGCGGCGAGCTCCCCCTCGAAGTCAAGGACCTCGAGGACCATATCGAGGGTCTGCGCACGCGTATTGTCAACTATAACAACGAAATTGCCGAACTCAAGCAGAAACTTGCTGCCGAGAAGGAGAAAATCAACGACTCGCAGAATAAAATCGCGCGCTACAAGGAGCAACTCGACAATGTGAAGAACAACCGCGAGTTTGACCTCCTGTCAAAAGAGGTCGAATTTCAGTCGCTTGAAATCGAACTTGCTGAAAAGCATATCAACGAATACAACCGTACCATCGAGCAGCGCAACCGCGATATCGCGGCAACACAGGAAAATCTCACCGACCGCGAGCATATCCTCACCGAGAAACGTGCCGAGCTTGACGAAATCGTATCGGAAACACGTCAGGACGAGGAACGCCTGAGAGAGAAAGCCCTCGACCTCGAGCCGAAAATCGACGCACGTACGCTCGCCGCGTTCAAACGCATACGCAAGAACGCCCGCAACGGCCTCGGCGTGGTCTACATACAGCGTAACGCATGCGGTGGCTGCTTCAACCGCATCCCGCCGCAAAAGCAGCTTGAAATCAAGATGCGCAAGAAAATCATCGTGTGCGAGTATTGCGGCCGTATCCTCGTTGACCCCGCGCTTGCCGGAGTTGAAGAATAACGCGTGACCGGCAGCTACAGATGCCCGCGGAGGCTGTTGAAATTCGGTTAATTATGTAGGGACGCACGGTCTGTGCGTCCGATAATTGATTGATAACCAAGATTTGTCTTGCGGACGCACGAGCCGTGCGTCCCCTACTTTCGTCAGTTCTGCGACATTCGCGTGCGGCTATTTTATGCAACAACAGGCTGATTTTTTGGAAATCAGCGAAAAAAGTGCTATCTTTGCAGCGCTTTTCGGGACGGCTGCGGCAATCCCGATTCAAATATAACCAATAAATTAATCAAAAAGTAAAATGAACCATTACGAAACCGTTTTCATTTTGACTCCCGTTTTGTCTGATGCACAGATGAAGGAAGCGGTAGAAAAGTTCACCAAAGTACTCACCGACAACGGTGCCGCTATCGTGAACGAAGAGTTGTGGGGCCTTCGCAAACTTGCGTATCCCATCCAGAAAAAGTCAACCGGATTCTACACTCTCGTGGAATTTGATGCAGCTCCGGAGACAATCAAGAAGCTTGAGACAGCCTATCGCCGTGACGAACGCGTGCTCCGCTTCCTGACTTTCCGTCTTGACAAGTTTGCAGCAGAATATGCAGCAAAACGTCGCAGCCTCAAGGCAAACAACCCCGAAGTAGAAGTCAAAGAAGTAGAAGTAAAGGAGGACTAAACAATGGCACAGACACAATCAGAAATCCGCTATCTCACTCCGCTTTCAGTGGACGTTAAAAAGAAAAAATACTGCCGTTTCAAACGCAGCGGAATCAAGTACATCGATTACAAAAACCCGGAATTCCTCAAGAAATTCCTCAACGAGCAGGGTAAGATTCTTCCCCGCCGTATCACCGGAACTTCTCTCAAATTCCAGCGCCGCGTAGCCCAGGCTGTAAAGCGTGCACGCCACCTGGCTCTCCTTCCCTATGTAACCGACTTGATGAAATAATCCATTTTAACGCCGTAACAACAATATGAAACTTATTCTTAAAGAAGATGTCGCCAACCTTGGTTACAAGGATGACGTAGTAGAGGTGAAGAGCGGCTACGGTCGTAATTACCTTATCCCTCAGGGCAAAGCCGTAATCGCATCAGAATCGGCGCTTAAAGTGCTTGCAGAAAACCAGCGCCAGCGCGCTCACAAGCTGGCTAAAATCAAGGCCGACGCCGAAGCAGCTGCCGAAGCTCTCAAGGATGTTGCGCTCACTATCGGTGCCAAAGCAAGTGCCAACGGTACTATCTTCGGTTCTGTCAACAATATCCAGATTGCTGAAGCTCTCGAGAAACTCGGTCACAATGTTGACCGCAAGATCATCTTTATCAAGGATTCTGTCAAGGAACTTGGTAAATACAAAGCTGTCGTTAAACTTCACAAAGAAGTCAGCGTAGAAATACCCTTCGAGGTTGTTGCTGAATAATTTTCAGATACGCTTGAACAGTATATGGAGAGTGCGTTCCGCTTAGGGATGCACTCTTTTTTTATATTTATTATAACGGTTGGGCAATAATCCGGCACACCATCCGCGTAACTTTGCAATACGATAATTGATAGTTATTCAACTTAATATTGCAAGGATTATGGTATCGGGAAGAAACAGCAAGACGGCGATAGTGTCGGCAACGGATATAATATTCGCAACTGTAATGGCATGCGGACGCACGGTTTTCCGCGCTACGTATGCGGGAATGAGTTCGGTGGAAGATATACTGGCTGCGCTGCGCCGTGGTGCGCGAAGCGTGATGGCGGGGCCGGTGACGGTGTCGCTGCGCAACGGCACGCAGGGCTGGACCGTAAGGCGCACACTGATGCGCCGCAACGAGCCCGAGGGCATGCAGCTGTCACTGTCGTTTTAATTCATAATTCATAATTCATAATTAGTTGGAGAGGCGGTTTGGGGATACCAGTTATTTGGATTCATTTCGAAATTGCAGTGCACGACAATATAAGTCCCGGTATAATAATTACCGGTGTTGCTGTCCGCGGTTTTTAACTTTCCGCGGACAGTAATAAAACGGCAACTATAGTCTCCACTGTAATTTCTGCCTGTGCCGTTGTTTATTGTTATTCCTTTTGCGCGTCATAGTATTGAAAAATAATAACGACACCGGAGTTTTGTGGACTCCGGCGTCGTTATATGTCTTTTGTCGAAATGAGTTCGGACGATTGTTATTTCTTGCGACGGTTACCGTAGCGGCTCATGAACTTGTCTACGCGGCCTGCGGTGTCGACGAGTTTCTGCTTGCCGGTGAAGAAGGGGTGGCTTGAAGAGGTGATTTCAAGCTTGACGAGGGGGTAGGTTACACCGTCAACTTCGATAGTTTCTTTTGCCGCAACTGTAGAGCGGGTGATGAAGATTTCTTCGTTAGACATGTCTTTGAACACCACTTCGCGGTAGTTGGAGGGATGGATATCTTTTTTCATAATCCTTTAGGAGGTTAATATCTGTTATTCAATACATTATTATTACCGTTGGTAGGACGGTCTTTCGTAATGGCTTGCAAATTTACGCAAAATCTCCGATACTTCAAAGATTTTGCGCAAAAAAAGTCGCGGGGGACGATTGGTGATGTCAGAATTTTACAGCGCATTTAATCATTGCTTCGCGTCCGCGTAGCGGCAGTTCGCAATATCGCCAGTTTAGACCGTTTTCAGTCGAATAGGCGTACTTTGAGTTGTTGAGGATATTCTTCATTTCGCCTTCTATGAAAATCTTTTTTGACAGGCGGTATGTCACTGTGAAGTCAAGGAAGTTGCTTGATTTGTATTGTCCGGGCTGAATTTGGTTGGTGAAATTTTCGAGCAGAATGCTCGTTTCCCATTTAGGGGCAGGAAATACGTGGAGGGTGGCTTTCCCTTTGTAGGTGTGGAGGTAGTCGGTTTTGCCGGCGTTGTTGTCCTGCCAGGAGGTGATGACATCAAAGTCGATTGTTGCGGTAATCCATTTGAATTTCTGGAATATGACATTGACCGATGCGTTGAGCGTATTGGCCTTGTTGTCAGTGAGCAGGCCGTTTTGCGCAATCAGGAATGAAAACCTGTTGTAGCCAAATTCGCCCCGGATGGCTAACGCGGCGTCGGTGAAGGTTTTGTCGGCGGAAAGGTTGGCAAACAAGTTGTTGCGGTGCGTACGTCCCGGAAGTGTCGCCAACAAAGTGTAGTCCGTGGCGTAATCCGACTCGCTATAGCTGTCGTATTTCCTGTGATTGAAAGCCACTGAAAGCGAGGAGAAGAACATGTGGTAAAGGTTACGGTAATTGATATTGAGTGATGTCCTATAGGAAGAGGTGAACGAAAGCGCGTTCAAAGACTTGTACCTTAATCTGTAATCACCTCTTATTACATCTTCAGAATAAAAATCGGCCAAAACGTCATTTTTTGAATATGACCCGCTAATCTCCATAGTGAGATTTTTGAAAATGTTTTGGTTGAGCCGGATGCTTGGAGCTGGTAGGAACAGAGCCTTTTCATCGGTGAATGACAATCCTTTCAGTCTGTAACGGTTGATGGAGAGATTGCAGCCGAGTGACAGGTAACCTGGGCCTGAATATCGGATAGTGTAACTGAGGGGGATGTTAATGCCGATATAGGAATATGTGATGTCGGAGTCGGAGCGGTATCGGTTGTCCTTGTAGTTTATGCCGATGCCGGTGCTGATGGTGTTTCCTGCCAAGGAGAATGATGTCGACAAGTTGTTGTAAGTGACAAATGACCGCAGATCGTAATCGTACGACTGTTCTTCCAGCTCCATCCATTGGCCGGCGGAATAATATCGGGTAAAGGAATTGAATCCGAATATCAGGCGGCCGAGCGGGAGGGTTGATTTGAGCCTGTTTTGTATCCAGGCCGGTGTTGTCTTGGTCTGCTGTGATATCTCCTCAGCGGTAGTTGTGAGATGAAGGTTCTGCCTGTTTCTTGTATGGGAGTATGTCAACTCGTCGCTCAGGAAAACTTTGTCGGAATTGAGTTCGTATTTGACGGTCGGCTTTACCGTATATCGGTTGTAGTTGATGTCGGAAATGTCACGGTAGGAAGTTTCGTAAACTCCGCCATATTTGTACTCATAAAGCGAGGGGCTGTGGGTGATGTCCTTGTCGGCCAGCAGGTTGATGCGCAGGTTGGCATATTCTGAGAGCTTGGCGAGATGGCTTATCCCTGCGAAGAACGATTTGTTGTCAGTCATGCGGGTTATGTCCACTGGGCCGTAGGTAGTGCGATTAGCAGAAATGAATGTGACCGGGAGGAAATCAAATGTGCCTAAATCGGAGATGTCAATCTGACCATCGATATCTTTTGTATAGTCGTTTCCAATATTGTTGGTTTTCGCCACAACCATGGTTTGGCCGGAAGTGCCAATCCGGGTCAGAAACAGTCGGCTGTCCCATATAAAGGGAGCAGCACCGAAGGCCGCCTGAGCTTCGCCGAAAGGGCGTTGTTTGTATTCCTTATTGAGCCGGATATTTAACGCCGCTTTTTTTTCAGGCACTTTGTCTTTGAGCACTCTGACATTCTGGTTGTGTTCAAGAATTTCGACATTGGCAACCGCTTCGACGGGGATGTTCTCTGTCGCCTGATTGTAGTTGCTTCCGAGCAAGTCCTGACCTTCGATATAAAATCGGCTGATGGTTTCGCCCTGATAAGATATGCGTCCGTCGCTGCTTACGCTTATGCCCGGCAGTTTTTTTAGTATATCTTCAATATGTCTGTCGGATTGCGATTTGAATGCATCGACGAGGTAGACGATTGTGTCGTTTTTCTCTCTTATCGGTGGAGCCTTCACGGTGATTTCTTTCAGCTTTATGGAGGAAACTTCCATATAAAGCCTGTTGCGAGTACCTTTCTTTAGCGACCTTGTTTCTACTTTCAACTCCTTGAATCCCAAATAAGTACAGAGTATATAACCGGCCTGTGTGCTGACTGTTGCGTTGCCATCGCCGTCGGTCATTGTGTAGTCCAGTTGCTGATTGTCAGCGTCATACGACAATACCATTACATCGGACAAAGGCTCGGCGTCCACCGCCCCATACAGCTGTATGTACAGGTATTCGTCCTTCTGCCCTACGGCATGGGCAAGCGAGAAGAAACATAATAAAAGTGATACGAAAATCCTCATGGGCTATTGGCGGTCAATGGGATTGTATGGCTTGGGTGGTATTGACTCCCAGTCCTCGTCCGACATTATTATTGTCTTGCCGCTATTCTTCAATCCTTTGGCCGGATTGGCGCAGTAATTCTTTTCTATCTTACGTACCTCTTTCCTGCTCGACTTAACGATATCCCTATATTCTCTTACATAAATCGGATCGTAGTAATCAATTTGCTGCAGGCCAGAGATTGTGAAATCGAAATTATTTTCCGTATCAGTTATTTTAAATATCAGTCCAGGGAGTCCATTAAATTGGTATGGACCGTATGGCAACTGCACATCTGGTGCGTACCAAGCGATATATTCTCTTCCATACAAGTTGCATGCCGCTTTCTTGCAGTCATATCCTGCGATTATGCTGTCGCCGGATATGAGATTCCAGCCGATTGCCGGGACAGGTTCTTCATATTGATATACCTGCAAAGCTACTCTTTCCTGTGCAATCTGTTGCTTCTTTCGCCGGTCGATTATGAAACGTTTCTCATAACCGATTGATTTGGTAGCATTTTGCAATGCGGCAAAATATTCTATCATCGGGGCGCTGTTCCTAACATTGATGTCATTTATGGAATCAGATCTGAAAGCATTATAGTCCATAAAACGATTGTGTGATTTACCTATCTGCAAGAATGTAAGGGCGCTGTATTTCTCATTGGGTAAATCGGCATCCGGCGCATATTTGTAGTCATAAAACACGCGGTAAGCCGCTTGATCGACAACCACTTTAGCAATAGTATCACATTTTGATGATGAAATTGGCGATGCTGTAAATGATTGGGCATTAGACCCAAAACATAAAATTGAAAAGATAAAGAATGATATAGACCTCATGATTAATAAATTTAGGTAGAAGAACAGAGCGCCAATCAGGTTGTAAAAGCCCAATATTGGCGCTCAGATATGAATTTAAGGATGTGCGGGCGTTATCTCCGGATCGAATTCCTCGGGCTCTTTGGGGCAAACGACTTTATCAATTTCATTAGCAGCCAAAGCCATTTCTTCCGCTGTCGCATAATCGGATGACTCCAGATAAACTGTTTTTCCACAAGATGTATGAATAGGGACCAATACAGCATAAGCGGTTGATGTCACAAATGTCATAAGGGCGATAATTAAAATTTTTGATTTCATAAATTTAAAGATGATGATTAATAAAAATAGAATGAAAGGGCACTCTCATAGATTAATAAGATATATCTTGACGGCAAACGTAATAAAAGTATTGTAAATTATCAAATATTTCAATGTTTATTTTGATAAATTTGAACAAAAAGCGCCCTTTTGCTATGAATATAAAATATTACCGGTCACGCCTGCGCTTAGTCGCGGTGTGACCGGTTATTGTTAAATCAAGATTTTGACGATAGGCGTCCTGCAGAACGGTGACAGCAGTTAAAAGTTAAGCATGCTGCGAAATTTTGCGACGCCATCGTAGCGCGGGGGCTTAGCGTTCGTATTCGATGAGGGGGGCATCGGTGCCTACCACGTCGTCGGGGTTGACGAATACGCGTTTGATGGTCATGTCGGATTCGGCCTCTACGTCGTTTTCCATCTTCATTGCCTCGTAGACGAGAAGGAGGTCGCCTTTCTTGACTTTCTGGCCTTTCTTGACGTTGACCGAGATGATGCGGCCGCCCATCGGAGCTTTGAACAACTCGCCGGTGATAGGCTCGTTGTCCTCTTCTTTTACGGGAGCGGCTTTCTTCTCTTCAACCTTGGGCTCGGCGGCTTTCTTGGCCTCGTATTCCTCTTTGCGGCGGTTGCGCAGGAATGTGTTGGCTACGGTGGGAAGGAGGGCAAGAAGAAGTTTTTCCTCGTTGTTGGTGGCAAGGGGGATGCCTCCGAGATCGTCAATCGTCGGGTTGGCCGGTTCGCGGTACGACGATACGTCGTAGGGGCGTTCTTCGGGCGAACCGGTGATCTGAGCGCGGAAGTCGGGGTCGATGGCCACGGGAGTCTTGCCGTACTCACCTTTGACGAGCGATATGAACTGGTTTGACTTGTTGGTGTAGTCGGCATTGCCCTTCTTGCGGTCCATTGCGAGGTTGACGGCCTGAGCGCCCACAATCTGGCTGGTGGGGGTCACGAGGGGCACGAGACCTGCGTCGCGGCGTACCTTCGGGATAAGGAGCATGGCGTCGTCGAGAAGGTCCTCGGCGCCGAGAGCCTTGAGCTGTGCCACCATGTTGGAGTACATGCCGCCGGGCACTTCGGCCTCTTTGACAAGAAGGTTGGGTTTGGGGAATCCGAAGTAGTCCTCGATGGCGTGGCATGCGTCGAGCAGCGTAGCCTCCTCGCCGGCTTTGGCTGCGGCGATGGCTTTGTCGAACTGGGCGTCGACTTCGGCGGGGAGAGTATCGGTGAGGGGGTCGAACGCTTTGGGGAAGCGGTCTTTATTGAGGTCGAACGCGGCGAGGTTCTTGCGCACGTTGTAGAGCTCCTTGCGTATTTTGCCTACGGCGGTCATGTCGGCTCCGACTTCGATGCCGAGTTTCTGACAGAACACGTAGATAAGCTCGATGGCGGGAGCTGCCGAGCCGCCGCCGAACCACCATATATTGGTGTCGAGAATGTCGACGCCGTTGAGTATGGCCATCAGTGACGATGCCAGGCCGTAGCCGGGGGTACAGTGGGTGTGGAAGTCAACATCTACGGTGAGGTTGGCTTTGAGTTTCGATATGATTGAAGCGGCGCGTGAGGGAGTGACGAGGCCGGCCATATCCTTGAGGGTGATGATTTTGGCTCCGAGGGCTTCCATCTGCTTGGCTTTCTCGACGAAATATTCGTCGGTGAAAATCTTTTCGGGTTCGGCGCCCTTTTTGCCGAACAGTTTGCCGAAGAAACCTGATTTCTTCTCTTCGGCGGGAGCTTTGGGGTCGACGGTATAGCATACGGCGCCGTCGGGGATGCCGCCGAGGCTGTTGATCATCTTTATGGAGTCGCGCACGTTGTCGATGTCGTTGAGGGCATCGAATATGCGCATCACATTAAGGCCGTTGTAGATAGCTTCCTTGTAGAATCCTTCGAGCACCGAGTTGGGGTAGGGCACATAGCCGAAGAGGTTGCGGCCGCGTGAAAGAGCCGACAGGAGCGATTTGCCCTTCATGGCTTTCGAAATGGTGCGGAGGCGGTTCCAGGGCGATTCGTCGAGGTAGCGCATCACGGAGTCGGGCACTGCACCGCCCCATACTTCCATGATGTAAAAACCGGCATCCTCATACATGGGGAGCAACAAGTCGATATCTTTTTGCGGCATACGTGTGGCGAACAAAGACTGCTGTCCGTCGCGCAAAGTCAAATCTCTAATTTTGAGTTTCTTATTCTCCATATCAATCTGAGTTTTAAGTCAAGCCCGTAAGGGTTGAATGTTAACAGATTGCAAAAATAATAAAACGGTTTAAATTAAAGAAATATTTCCTTATATTTTTGAGTGCCGAGTTGTCGGGGTATGGCCTCCACGTGGTCGCGAAAAGTAGCAGTACACATCTTGTACAATACAATTTGTACAATACAATTCAAATCGCGGAGAGCCATAGGCTCGGTGGTATCACTATCCCCGTCCGGAGCGTTAGCGGAGGGCGGGGTAGGAGGAAATACGTTGCGTGAGCCCACGGAGAGGGCGAGTGTGTAATGTATACTGATACATAATTCTACACAGTCGCCCTCTCCGTGGGCTCCTTTTGGTGGAGGACTGCCGTTACCCCGCCCTCCGCTACGCGTCGGACGGGGATAATGACACCCACGAGCCTTCGGCTCTCCGCTACTTGGTCCGCATTGCGATAAATTGCGGTGCAATGCGGTTTTCTTATGCTGCATAGATAGGGGCGGGGGCGTCTCGCCCCCGTGGTAACTTTCAGTGTGTAAGAATAATACCACGGGGGCGAGACGCCCCCGCCCCACGCATTGAATCGCGTAGCTACAATTTAGTGCGGCTTTTGGACGCTAACTATATATAGTTTTAATAAAAATAAAAGGGACGCGAGGGGCGTCCCTTTTTTGAGTATTTTGTATTGGGTGTGGGTAGGTGTAGGTTAGAAGTTGTAGCCTACGGTTATGCTGAAGTTGTTGCGGCGGAAGGAGTCTACGATGTAGGTGTTGTTGTCGGTACGGACTTTCCAGTCGCGGGCTTTGGTCATGCCTATGCCTCCGGAGAGGGAGATGTAGTATTTCTGCCATGTCAGGCCTACGCCGAGTGCCCACTGGAGGTCGATGTGCTTGAAGCCGCGGTCGCCGAATATGGAGTATGATTCGCCCGGGAAGTGCTCTTTGGCTGTGAGGCTGAGGTTAATCTGCGGTCCGGTGAATACGGATAACTGCATGTCGTCGGTGAAATCGAAGTGGTAGCCGGCTACGAGGGGTATGCGGAATCCGAAGTTGCGGATAGAGCCGTCGACGGTGCCTATGGGCAGTCCCTCGGTGTTGAGAGCGAGGGCTTCGGTGCCGAATGTGTCGTAGAAGATGGATAGACCCGGCTCGAAGTAGAGGTTTTTATACAGGGGAATGTTGTAGACCGCTCCGATGCTGAAACCGGCACCGTTGGAGTAGGTGTCGTTGCCGTCGGCTGTCGACGAGATGTCGAGTGAGAGGCGTGCGCCGAAGTAGGCGTGATTGTCGGGATTGTCGAGCAGGTCGGCCTGGGCGGAGGCTGTCATTGCTCCGCCGAGGGCAATCAGAGAGAAGATAAGCTTTTTCATAATTCTGAGGGTTGAAGATTGAATTTTTTACTTGGTGAGCTATTGTAGCTAAAGTAGCTATTATAGCTATATTAGCTATTTTAGGAAGGGATCAGTAGTCGTAGAGGAGCTGGAGGTCGTCGAGGTAAAGCACCGAGCCGTTGCCACCGGTGAAGTAGTCGCCGTATTTGCTTGCGGAGCCTACTATGAGGATGTAGCGGGGGATACGGTTGGTGGCTTTGTAGTCGATGTCGAACTCGAACTGTGCCCATTGCTCCTGATCGGTTCCGGTCTGGAAGTTGCCGTATGCTATCACGTCGGATGCTTCGGGATCGAAAAGATGACGGTTGGATGGATTGGTGCGGATTTCAAACGGCTCTGGAGAGTCGATGAGGGCTACCCATACGATGCATGTGTCGGGTCGGTCCTTGAGGTCGTTGAATCCGGTTGTGGTGGAACTGATGGGGGCGGAGTGGTATCTGTAGTAGCCGCGGAGCTTGGTGGGGCGCTCGGTGAAGGGGCGTCCGAAGCTGAGGATGCCGTTAGTGCCGTCGGTGCGGACATATTCGCCGGCGAATATGTTGCCGGCGGCAAGTTTGCCAATCATGCCTATGCCTACGAATTTTGTCTCGAGTTTGGCCGAGCGGCCTGTGCCTGTCGGGGTATCGTCGGAGGGCTGGGTATTGCTTGCGCCGAGTGTGGTGGCGCCTTTGTTGCCGGTGTCCCAGTAGCGTTCGCCTCCTTCGGCCCACGGGTTCCAGACTTTGCCGTCGAGCCACCAGTTGTCGAAACTTGCGTTGGGCGGCTGTATGATGGCTCCGGTGCGGAATTCGACTTCGGCGCCGTATTCGTCGCCGGATACGGCACGGGCGACATAGTCGGTGAGCGACTGCAGATGAATGATGCGGGCGTGGAAGCTGCCGCCGTTGACGGTGAGCCATGCGTCGGGCACGCGTGTCCATTCGGTGTCGGATGCGGCGCGGTATTCGATGTAGTTGTCACGGCCTTCCTGGGCCTCGCCGTAGACCCATGCCACGTTGGTCCAGGCATCGGCGCGCACGGTGGTGACGGTGGCTTCGGTGACCTGGCAGTAGATGGTCCAGCCGGCTTCGCGGCCGTAGTCGCTGACCGTAATTTCATATGGATGCGTCAGGTCGATGTACTCGCCCTCGATGGCGGGGGTTATGACTGAGCCTTCGGAGCCGAGTTTGGCGCTGAGCACCTTGACGCGCGAGAGGTCGGCGGTAGTGGGAAGTGTGACGACGATGCGGCGCCCGGGCACGTCGATTACCGATGCGCCTATCTGGTTGGCTACGGTGAAGTAGCGGGTGATGGTCTGCACGGCCTTGAGGGTCCAGACGTATTCCTGATAAATCTCAAGGATGTAGTAGCGCGGCTGCGAGAGGTCGAGGGTGCCGGCTATGGAGTCGCCCACGAATGAAGCATTGGGGGAGAGGGTGCAGCCGACCACGTCGACGTTGTAGATGTCGGCCATTTCGTCGAGGTAGACGGTGGCGACGCGGTTGATGGTGTCAATCTGTGCGGCCTGCGCCTGGTGGGCTACCTCGATGGATACGATGTTGGGCTGTATGCGTGGGTAGGGGATGTCGTTCTTGATGCATCCCTGAAGCAATGCGGCCATCATTGCGGCGGCCATCAGCGAATATAGTATGCGGGTGACTCTTGTCATGGATATGATTGTTGACTCTTGGCACCGGGGCAGCTCAGATGTGCACCGCCATGCCGAAGTTGATGTTGAAGATGTTGAACTTGAAGTTGGCTCCCGACGAGAAGCGAGATCCTTCGTCGATGCCGTCGGTGGTCTGCTTTTCGTTGGTCATATGCAGTCCGAATACGCCGAACGATACGTTGAACGACACGTAGTCCATGATGAAAACGCACAGACCGGGGCTGAAGTTTAGACTTGCGCGGGTGATGTTGGTGCGGGTGTCGCGCGGCTCGTTGTTGTAGAGACGCTTGAAACGCGACGAACCGCTGCCGAATCCGAGGTCGACTTCGTTGAATATGGCGAAGCGTTTTTCAGGTCCGAGCCCGATGTAGTTGCGGTAGTTGATCGACGCGGTGTAGGACTGCGAGTAGTAGCTCACGTCGCGCAGCGAGAAGTTGAGGTCGTCGTCGAAGTCGAATGTCATGTTGTTGAGGTCGACCTCCGAACGGGTATAGTCGAATTTGATGCCTATGGACTGGTTGCTGCGGAAGAAGTAGGCTATCGATGGCTTGAGCGAGTAGGCTTTGATTTTGATGTCGAAATTCTTGAGTATTGATAGAATCTGGACGTCGTCGGTGTTGAACTCGCCGTAGGATGCCGTAAGGCCGAACGACCATTGTCCCTTGGGTATGATGAGGAAGTTGAATAGACCGCGGTCGTAGCGCCCGTAGTTCTTGTCGGGGAGAATGATGCCGACGGTGTCGCCTCCGACTATGACCTTGCGGTCGAGGTATTGGCTGGCGTCGCTGAGCGAGTCGAGTTTAATTTTTTTCGAGCCGAGAATGTTCTCGCTGATGATGAATCTGTTGGTGAAATCCTTGCACGGGGCGCCTGACGCCGGCGTATCGTTGATGACGGGTGTCTGAGCCCGGGATGTGGCGGCTGCGGCCAGGAGCACCATGAACGTAATCAGTAATGTTATCTTTTTCATAGCGCTTACAGGTAGAATGCCACCCCGAAGGTGATTGAAAACAGGTTGATTTTAAAATTGGCGCGGCGCGAGTCGGAATGTGCTACGTAGACGCGGTCGGTGGTTGATTTCGAACTCGTATATGTGAAACCGAGCACGCCGACATTGACCTCGATGGCCGAGTAGTTGTTGAGGAACATTATCATGCCCGGTGCGAGGCCTACGTTGAGGCTGAAATTGCGCGAATACGTACCGGTGAGGTCGTCGCCGGAGCCGTTGCATATTTTCGACTCCCCGCCTCCGATTTCGAGCTGCACTTCGTTGAACATGCCGAAGCGGCGGTTGTTGCCGAGCGATATGTAGTTGCGGAAGGCAGCTGTGCCGTACCAGTTCTGCGCTATGCTGTACAGGTTGTCGACGTTGTATTCGGTCTCGGAGTCGAGGATGACGTCGGCCGAGCGGAGGTCGATTTTGGAGCGGGTATAGGCGAAGCGTCCGCCGGCGGCGAGGTTGTCCTTGAAACAATACATCAGCATGGGGCTGACCTTGAAGTTGTAGGTATCGCCATTGAGATTTTCCACTACAAGAAACTGGTAGTTCGACTGGTTGGACTGGGAGTAGCTTACGCTTACTCCTGTAATCCATTGCCCTTCGGGTATGAATGAAATCTGCTGCAGGCCGCGGCGGAATGGCTCCTGGGCGGCAATTCCGGCAGTTCCGGCAATGGTGTATATAAGCACGAGAAGTGCAAACAATCTTTTTTTCATCATCAGTTGTCGTTTTGCGGCGATAAGTCGGAAACAGTGAAATATGATGCCGTTGCGTCGCATTGCAAATAATCGTCAAATTTACAAAAATTCGGACAAATAAATACAATTTAGGTATAATTATGTTGCGTTTAGGCAAATATCGGGGATATAAAGGCAAATCTGCCGGTTGCCCGGTGAAAATGCAGGATGTCCAAATTAAGGCAGTTATTTAGAATGGATATAAATAATACGTGCAAATGTTTTGTAATAAATGGATTTTTTCTGACCTTTGCAGCCGTAATAACGGCAGTATCCGTCGTGAAGGTCGATGCGGCAGGATTGGCCTTTATGCAACGGGACGCTGCATAACTGCTTAATAGCTTAATATAATGAGACTATCGGATTTGGAAACGGGCCAGTCGGCCGTAATCATAAAGATACTGGGTCACGGAGCATTTCGCCGCAGGGTGATGGAGATGGGTTTTGTGAAAGGCCGTGAAATAACCGCAGTGCTCAACGCTCCGTTGCGCGATCCGGTGAAATACCGCCTTATGGATTATGAGGTGTCGTTGCGCCGGAGTGAGGCGGCAATGGTGGAAATCGTGCCTGTCAATGAGTATGTTGAGGCAGAGAAGACTTCTTCGCCGGAGCCGATAGTCGATGATGGCAGCGAGGGTATGAGGCAGCGTCTTGATGCTTCGGGGCGCACAATCAATATAGCGCTCATAGGGAATCCCAATTGCGGAAAGACATCGCTGTTCAATATAGCATCGGGCGCGCAGGAGCATGTCGGCAACTACAGCGGCGTGACGGTTGACTGCAAGCACGGTACATTCCGGTACAAGGGGTACAAGTTCAATATCGTAGACCTCCCCGGCACCTATTCTCTTTCGGCGTATTCGCCCGAGGAGCTGTATGTGAGACGCTACCTTTCGGAATCGACCCCCGATGTAATTGTCAATGTGGCCGATGCCTCCAATCTGGAGCGAAACCTGTATCTTACCACCGAACTTATCGATATGGACCATTCGATGGTCATAGCGCTTAATCTGTATGACGAATTGCGCAGCCGCGGCGACAGTCTTGATTACGATACCCTCGGCGGGATGATCGGAGTGCCCATAGTGCCTACCGTGTCGCGCAACGGCGAAGGTATTGACAAGCTGTTTGATACGGTAATCGAGGTGTATGAAGGCCGCAACAGGCATGTGCGCCACGTACATGTCAATCTGGGACGTGACATTGAGGATGCTATTGACACCATAAAGCCGCTGATTAAAGCCGACCGCCATATCTCAAGCCGTTTTTCGGCCCGTTATCTTGCCATAAAGTTGCTTGAAGGGGACGCGGAGGCCGTAAAGGTTATTGAAAATTCACCCCAATGCGCCGGTATAAAGGAACTTAGAGACAAGGCCGTGGCGCATCTGGCCGAGATACACGACGAGGATGTGTCGACAATGGTGGCCAACGAGAAATATGGCTTCATATCGGGCGCGCTTGCCGAGACGCTCGAGCGCAACCGGAAGGAGACGGCTTCGACGACACATATCATCGATGCTTTCGTCACAAACCGGCTGTTCGGTTTCCCGATATTTCTCGCCATAATGTTTTTCATATTCTGGGTGACGTTCTATATCGGCCAGTATCCCATGGAGTGGATAGAACGTGGATGCGACCTGCTCGGCAGTGTGGTAAACGACAATATGGCCGAAGGTCCGCTGAAGGATCTGATAGCCGACGGAATCATCGGCGGCGTCGGGGGCGTGATTGTGTTCCTGCCGAATATCCTGATACTTTATTTCTTCATCTCGTTTATGGAGGATTCGGGATATATGGCAAGGGCGGCATTCATAATGGACAAGATAATGCATAAGATAGGACTTCACGGCAAGTCGTTCATACCGCTTGTGATGGGGTTCGGGTGCAATGTGCCGGCCGTCATGGCGTGCCGCACGATAGAGAGCCGCAGTTCGAGGCTGATAACGATTCTTATAAATCCGTTTGTGTCGTGCTCGGCGCGGCTGCCTATATATGTGCTGCTTATCGGGACGTTTTTCTCGGGTCACGCGGCGCTGATGTTTCTGTTGATATATTTGCTCGGGGTGACGGTGGCCGTGATTACGGCACGGCTGTTGCGCCGGTTCGTATTCAAGGTCGACGAGACACCGTTTGTGATGGAACTGCCACCTTACCGCGTGCCTACGTTCAAGTCGTCGGTGCGTCACATGTGGTGGAAAGCGCAGCAGTATCTAAAGAAGATGGGCGGTATAATACTCGTGGCAAGTATCGTG
The DNA here is from genome assembly GCA_905210435.1 of uncultured Bacteroidales bacterium. Lineage (GTDB taxonomy): Bacteria > Bacteroidota > Bacteroidia > Bacteroidales > Muribaculaceae > JAGBWK01. Next base: position 10,150 of record CAJLWO010000030.1, on the reverse strand, counting down.
GTGTGGGCTCTCAACTATTTCCCGCGTCACGAGGAGCAGCCGGATGAGACGGTGGCGATAACCGCTGCCGGAGGTGATGAGGCGGATGCAGCGGTGGCTGCCGCTGACGACGACAGGATAGACATGTCGCGCGACTCGTTCCTCGAGATGATCGGCAAGGCTATCAACCCGGTGTTCAAGCCGCTCGGATTCTCATGGCGCGCGTCGGTGGCCGTGGTTGCCGGAGTGCCGGCGAAGGAGATTGTGGTGTCGACACTCGGCGTGCTCTATACCGGCGACGAGGAGATAGACGATACTGCGCTATCGGCACGCCTTACTGCGCCAAATCCTGTCACCGGCGAACCTGACTTCACGCCTGCGGTAGCGCTCGCCTTCATGGTGTTCATATTGCTTTATTGCCCCTGTATCGCTACGATTGTGGCTATTGTGAGGGAAACGCATTCATGGAAATACGGAGCGTTTGTAGTGGTCTACAACACCGTTGCGGCCTGGTTGACGGCATTCATCGTGTACCGGATAGCGCTGCTGTTCTGACGAATTGACAAATAAGAATGAATAAATGCACGCTGTATATAATCTTAATGCGGTGTGCATTTGTTATATAAAAAATATGAGTGACATACTCCTTTAGGGACGCGATTTATAAATTAGACAATACTATACGTTTCAATTTAATTTATTTATTACATGCCGTCGAAAGAACAGTTTTCAAAATATTTTACCGAGTTGAAATCGTATTTCAATGTCAGTGCCGATCTGGAGCCGCAGGCCGATACGGAGGCCTCAATCAGGTCGGGGGTATCATTCAAGGGGTCGCAGTTGCTGATTCTTGTTTTCGCAATCTTTGTGGCGTCGCTTGGCCTTAATACCGACAATGTGGCCGTGATTATCGGCGCCATGTTGATTTCGCCCCTCATGGGACCTATCATCGGCATGGGACTCGGTATCGGCATCAGCGACTACGGATTGCTGCAGCGCGGACTGAAGAATATACTGATGGCAATGTTGGGGTCGATTATCGCTTCGGCGATATATTTCCTTATCTCGCCGCAGTATGAGGATGGCAGCCAGCTGTTGGCACGCACGTCGCCGTCGATCTACGATGTGTTCATAGCATTGTTCGGCGGAGCGGCGGGCATAGTTAGTCTGGCATGCAAGAACAAGGGACAGGTGCTTCCCGGTGTGGCAATCGCCACGTCGCTCATGCCGCCGTTGTGTACGGCTGGCTACGGACTTGCCACGCTGCAGCCGCATTTCTTTTTCGGGGCGCTCTATCTGTTCTTCACCAATATGGTGTTCATACTGTTTGCCACATGGATAGGGGTGAAGATGATGCGCTTCAAGCCTGTGGTGCAGAAGGATGCCAAGAAAGCGCGGCGAGTGCAGACGGTAGTCTATGTCATCGTAGCCATAACGATAGGACTCAGCGCTTACCTCACCGTACAGATGATCAGCCGCAACATATTCGAGCTCAACGCCATGCAGTTTGTCAACCGCGAGATGGTCTTCCCGAATACGCAGGTATTAAGCCACAAGGAGTATATAAGCGACGGACGCAGGCATATCGACGTGACGCTGATAGGGGAAGCGCTGCCCAAGGACTCGCTTCAGCTCGCCATGCTCCATAAACTCGACTCGGTGGGTCTCGGCGGAACGGTGCTCACCATAAAGCAGGGATTCAGCCTCGGAGCGGCGCCCGACAATTCGAAATCTATGTCGCAGCTCTACTCCGTGATGCAGCAGGAGATATTACAGCGCCAGAACCGCATCGACTCTCTCGAGAGCGTGCTTGCGTTGCGTTCCGATTTCTCCGACGAGTCGGTAAAGCTTGCCCCGGAGGTAAAGGTGCTCTTCCCTCAGGTGGAGGATATAGCATTGTCCAACATGGTGCTTGCCGGAGTTGAGACGTCGAGCGCCGACACTGTCAATATGGTATTTGTAAAAGTGACCGGCGAGATGACCGAGGAGCAGCGCGACAAGCTTGCGGAATACGTCGAAGTGCGTCTGCACCGTAAGGGAGTGCATGTCTCGGTCAACCCCCACAGTTTCCCCTGGCCGGTAAAAGAGGCGAGCGCGGAAGCACTGAAATGAGGGAAGTATTCAATAGTCGAACATTTCTTTTAGTATGTCGGAAACGGCATGTTTTTCGTCATCGGAAATTTCTCCGATTGGTGCTGACAGTCTTGATTTGTCTACCGTCTTCAACCGGTCGAGGACGGCATAGCTGTCATTGCTTAAACCGCTTTGCGGAGTCGCTTTTATTAATATGCGAGTCGGCAGATTCCTTTGAGTGGATGTGAGCGGCACTATGATGACGGTTTGCAGATAAGTGTTTATTTCATCAGGCGATACAATCAGGCACGGTCTTTTCTTTTTTATTTCCGCACCTACCGTGGGATCCAAATTGACTATATGTAGATTAAATCTCTTCATGGAAACAGCCGTTTTTACGTATAAAAAAGTCTCAAATTAGCTCTTCCGCTTCCGAATCAAGGCAGTCGGGGAGCAGCATTTCATCTTCGCCTTCATGCGCATATTTTGCGAATGCCGCAGCCCAACCCTCACGTTTGGTTTTAGGTTTCGAAATTATTATCTGATTGTCGGTATACTCGATGTTTACCGAGGCACCCTTGGTGAAACCGCCTTCGGTAGCAATATATTTAGGAATTATAATTCCTACGGAAGTCCCGACCTGTGAAATTCTTGCCAACATAATAAGTTGCTTTATTTGTTTATATCAGTTATTAAATAGGAATTGTGGCATCACCACATCTATTCGTTCAACGATACAAAAATATATAAAGTTTTTCATATTATAATAATATTATAATAAAAACATAATTTTATTATAATGAGTTCCATAATAGAATAGGTTCAATTTACAAATTGTGTCAGGATGCTGGGACGACAGATATCATGCTGCGTGAAGTTGCCGCAGGCATCATCAATCCGCCTCATATCGGGAGTCTATGTGTAGGGATAGCTTATGTAGATTGACGATGCCTGCGGCAACGTCTTATGCCTGCACATTGACCCGGCCAAGGCGCTTTCGCGCCATGACCGGGTTAATCATATCGAAGATGCCTACGGCATCCTCAACGACGTCTCCTGCGGAATCCCTATTCATTATAATTTCTCCGAAGCTAATTCTCCGAAGCCTGCTTTAGTAAACAGCATTGGGCCGCAATAAATCGCGGCCCAATGCTGTGGTAATCCTTTTCTACATCGGGTGATTTTACTCAACCGGTGTTGTTGATATTTGTAGGGATTAGTATTCGTCCCAGGGTTTGATTTCTATGTCGTTGAGGGAGAGAGTGGTGAAGGCTCGGATGAATGCTGAGGCGAGGCGGGCGTTGGTGAGCAGCGGGATGTTGAGGTCGATTGCCGCACGGCGTATCTTGTAGCCGTTGCTCAGTTCGGTGGTTGACAGGTTTTTGGGTATGTTGACCACGAGGTCTATCTCCTTGTCGTGGAGCATCTGGAGTGCCTGCGGCTGCATGTCGGGCTGTGAGGGCCAGTATACGCGTATGGCGGGTATGCCGTTATCGGCGAGGAACTGGTGGGTACCGCCGGTGGCATAGAGCACGTAGCCTTTGTTGTGCAGCTGGTGGGCTGCGTCAAGCATGTCGGTTTTCTGGCGGGCGGAGCCGGTCGAGAGGAGTATGCCTTTCTTGGGCACGCGGTAGCCAACCGAAAGCATTGACTTCATGATGGCCTCGGATGTGTCGACACCGATACAGCCTACTTCGCCGGTCGACGACATGTCGACGCCGAGCACGGGGTCGGCGCCCTGCAGACGCGAGAACGAGAACTGCGATGCCTTGATACCGACGTAGTCGAGGTCGAAGGCGTTTTTCTCCGGTTTCTCGACATTGAGTCCGAGCATGGCCTTGGTGGCGAGGTCGATGAAGTTGATTTTGAGCACTTTCGACACGAAGGGGAAGCTTCGCGACGCACGCAGGTTACACTCGATTACCTTGATGTCGTTGTTCTTGGCAAGGTACTGTATGTTGAACGGGCCGGTGATGTTGAGCGCCTTGGCTATCTGTGCCGATATTTTCTTGATGCGGCGCATGGTCTCGACGTAGAGTTTCTGCGGCGGGAACTGTATGGTGGCGTCGCCCGAGTGCACGCCGGCAAACTCGATATGCTCCGATATGGCGTAGGCCTTTATTTCACCGTTGGCAGCCACGGCGTCCATCTCGATTTCCTTTGCGTTCTGGATGAACTCGGTGACAACGACGGGGTGCTGCTTCGACACGTTGGCCGCGAGGCGCAGGAAGCGCTCGAGTTCGTCGTCGTTGGAGCATACGTTCATGGCAGCGCCTGAGAGCACGTAGCTCGGACGCACGAGCACGGGGAAACCTACCTCGTCGATAAACTCGCGGATGTCGTCGAAGCTCGTAAGCTCGCGCCAGCGGGGCTGGTCGATGCCGAGGTTGTCGAGCATGGCCGAGAATTTGTGACGGTCCTCGGCGTTGTCGATGCTGCGGGCCGTGGTGCCGAGTATGTTGACACCTTCGTCGTCAAGACGGGTGGCAAGGTTGTTGGGTATCTGTCCGCCCACCGATAGGATTGCGCCGTGGGGCTGCTCGAGGTCGAGGATGTCCATCACGCGTTCGAACGTGAGCTCGTCGAAGTAGAGACGGTCGCACATGTCGTAGTCGGTCGACACGGTCTCGGGGTTGTAGTTGATCATAACCGAGCGCCATCCCTCTTTCTTGACGGTCATGAGGGCGTTGACCGAACACCAGTCGAATTCAACCGAGCTGCCGATGCGGTATGCGCCCGAACCGAGTACCACAATCGAGCGGTGGTCGTGGAGGTAGTGCACATCGTTCTCCGTGCCGTTGTAGGTCAGGTAGAGGTAGTTGGTCTGCGCGGGATATTCGGCCGCGAGGGTGTCGATCTGTTTCACCACGGGCACGATGCCGAGGCTCTTGCGGTACTGACGTACGCGCTTGTTGGCCATCTCGGCCGAGCCGCCGAAGTTGTCGAGCACTGCGCGGGCTATCTGGAAGTCGCTGAATCCCTGTTCCTTCGCCGTGCGTAGGAGGGGAGCGGGTATTTTTTCGATTTCGTCGAATGCCTCAAGTTCGGCTTCGGTGTCGATGAGGTGCTGGAGCTTGTAGAGGAACCACTTGTCGATTTTGGTAAGCTCGTGTATCTTGTCGACGGTGTAGCCCGATTTCATCGCCTTGGCAATGACGAAGATGCGTTTGTCGGTCGGTTCGGAGAGGGCGTGGTCGATGTCGTTGATTTTGAGTTCGCGGTTGCCTACGAAGCCGTGCATGCCCTGGCCAATCATGCGGAGGCCTTTCTGGATGGCTTCCTCGAATGTGCGGCCTATGGCCATCACTTCGCCTACCGATTTCATCGACGAACCGATTTCCTTGCGCACGCCGTGGAATTTGCCGAGGTCCCAGCGGGGGATTTTGACGACGATATAGTCGAGAGCCGGCTCGAAGAATGCCGAAGTCTCTTTGGTGACCGAGTTCTTGAGGTCGAACAGGCCGTAGCCGAGACCGAGTTTCGCGGCAACGAACGCCAGCGGATAACCGGTCGCTTTCGATGCGAGAGCCGACGAACGGCTCAGGCGGGCGTTGACCTCGATGACGCGGTAGTCCATCGACTGGGGGTCGAAGGCGTACTGCACGTTGCATTCGCCCACGATGCCCACGTGGCGTATGATTTTGATTGCGAGTTTACGCAGATAGTGGTAGTCTTCGTTGGAGAGGGTCTGCGAGGGAGCGACAACGATACTCTCGCCGGTGTGGATGCCGAGCGGGTCGAAGTTCTCCATGTTACATACCGTGATACAGTTGTCGAAGCGGTCGCGCACAACCTCGTATTCCACCTCTTTCCAGCCTTTGAGCGATTTCTCCACAAGCACCTGCGGAGAGAACGAGAGCGCTTTCTCGGTGAGAGCCACAAGTTCCTCCTCGTTGTCGCAGAAACCGGATCCGAGTCCGCCGAGCGCGTATGCGGCGCGCACGATGACGGGATATCCGAGTTCGCGGGCTGCGCGGAGGGCGTCGTCGACGTTCGATACGGCCTCGCTCTTGATGGTCTTGACGCCGATTTCATCGAGTTTGCGCACGAAAAGCTCGCGGTCCTCGGTGTCCATGATGGCGCGTACGGGTGTGCCGAGCACGCGTACATTGTATTTTTCGAGTACGCCCGATTCGTAGAGAGCCACACCGCAGTTGAGGGCGGTCTGGCCTCCGAACGCCAGCAGGATGCCGTCGGGACGTTCCTTCTCGATGACTTTCTCCACAAAGAACGGAGTCACCGGCAGGAAGTAGATGTGGTCGGCAAAACCGTCAGACGTTTGTACTGTTGCAATATTGGGATTGATAAGGATAGTCTCAATTCCCTCCTCTTTCATTGCTTTGAGTGCCTGCGAACCGGAGTAGTCAAATTCTCCGGCTTCGCCTATCTTGAGGGCACCGCTACCAAGCAAAAGTACTTTTTTTATTGTCTTATCGCTCATTATGAGTTGTTGTGGCGGCTGAGCCGCGGTTTATATTGTTGCAGAATTGCTTTTGTTAATTATTGGGGCTTGCTTCTTTGCGGGGACGCACGGCGCGTGCGTCCGGTTGTCGTCAGGCGGACGCACAGACCGTGCGTCCCTACACTGTGTCAGAGCAGCGCTATGAATTCGTCGAAGAGGAACTCCGTATCCTTGGGGCCTGATGAGGCTTCGGGGTGGAACTGTGCCGAGAAATACGGTTTTGACTTGTGTCGGATGCCCTCGTTGGTGCCGTCGTTCATGTTGACGAAGAGCGGTTCCCACTCGTCGGAGAGGGTAGAGCTGTCGACGGCATAGCCGTGGTTCTGCGACGTTACGTAGCATGTGTCGGTGCCTACGCGGCGTACAGGCTGGTTGTGGGAGCGGTGTCCGTATTTGAGCTTGTAGGTCTTGGCTCCGGCAGCTTTGGCCAGGAGCTGGTTGCCCATGCAGATGCCGCATATCGGTTTGCCGATTTCGAAAGCCTTGCGGATATTGGCCACGGTGGCTTCCGCCATGTCGGGGTTGCCGGGACCGTTGGATATGAAAAGGCCGTCGTAGGGTATCTGTGTGAAGTCATAATCCCAGGGCACGCGTACCACTTTGACGCCGCGGCGTGTGAGGCAGCGTATGATGTTGTGCTTTGTGCCGCAGTCGATGAGCACTACGGTCTTTTCGCCGTCGCCGTGGATTTCCACCTCCTTGCAGCTTGTTTTGCCTACGAGGTTCTCGAGGTTGGGGTTATAGAAATCGACATCCTCGCAGCCTTCGATGATGATTTTGCCAAGCATTGAGCCTTTTTCACGCAGATGCTTGGTGAGCGCGCGGGTGTCGATGCCGTAGATGCCGGGGATTTTCTCTTCGCAAAGCCATTGCGAGAGCGAGCGGTCGGCCTGCCAGTGGGAGTGCTCCCACGAATAGTCCTGAGCTATGATGGCTTTGGCATGGATATGGTCGCTCTCATAGAACTCGCTGACATCATCTTTTTCGCGACGCGGGGGCACGCCGTAATTGCCGAGAATGGGATAGGTGGTGACAAGAATTTGACCTTCATAGGAGGGGTCGGTCAAACTTTCGGGATAGCCGGTCATGGCCGTGTTGAAGACCACTTCGCCCGAAGTCGATGCTTCGTATCCGAAAGATTTTCCCTCAAACGTGGTGCCATCCTCGAGTATAAGGGTGGCTCGTCTTGTTTCGCGCATAGGAATTATGGAAAATTATTAGTAAACTATGTGGCGGTTGACAAGATTTCCATCGTGAAAACCGTGCAAAGTTAAGCATTTTTCCCAATATATGAAAACTAATTTCCCGACAATGTAAAAATTTTGACAGCTTTTGCAGCATTTTGGCTATTGCTGGGAGTGCCGTATGTGAGTCGACCGACAGATTATCAAAATGACAGTCGGCTGAAAAGCCTACTGGTTGTTGACGGCATTTTTACGGCGGCGGAGGTAGCGGGGGATAAATGACAGGTGCTTTTTTATTGTGGAGAATGTGCCGTAGTAGTAGCACATGATGCGGAAACGTTCGCGGAGTGAGCGGCGGTGGTTGCGCGTAGTGGTTCCTTCGTTGAGGTAGTCGATGAGCACGTCGTCGATGTATACGTTGCGGCGTGAATGCTGCAGGCAGCGTATGCACCAGTCGTAGTCGGCCGAGAGTTTGTAGTCGAGATTATAGGGGGAGGTTATGCGGCGCAGTACGACGAATGCCTGGTGGCACACGACCATGCCGTCGCGGAAGCTGTCGAGCGTGAGTTCACGCGGGGCACGCAGATGGCGCTCTCCGAGACGCATTCCGGTTATATCGACGATGTCGGTCTGGCCGTACACTATGCCGGGGAAATCTTCGGTCATAATGGCGTCGGCAATGCGTTGCAGGGTATCGGGTGAATGGAATGCGTCGCCTGCGTTGAGGAAGATTACGTATTCCCCCTCGGCCATACCGAGACCTTTGTTCATTGCGTCATATATGCCGTTGTCGCGTCCTGAATGTATCTTCATCTCCGGAATGGCGGCATCTTTGGCAAGCTGCAATGTAGCGTCGGCCGACTTTCCGTCGACTACAAGATATTCAAACAACCGGCACGTCTGGGCCTTTACTGAAGCCAATGTGCGCGGCAATGTCGCTTCGGCATTATAAGTGACGGTGATAATGGAAAACAGTGGAGCGGCGGTCGGGTCGTTGTTCATCATTTATAATTTGTAGTTATAATCGATGCAAAAATACGAAAAAGATTGTATGAAAAAAGAGTAAGATTAATTTTTTTATAATTGGCCGTTTTTACCCGATTATTGTCCGTTAGCAGTCAAAAATTTGCTGTTTAAAAATTTTTAGTTAATTTTGCTTTCGTTTTCAAAGACCTTGATTTATATAAGTTCACTTTTTAATTAATTATTAAATTTTTTAGGTATGAAAAAGATTATTTTGATGGCAGTGATGTTGGTGATGACACTGACTGCCGCAGCTCAGAATTTGTTTGTAGGTGGTTCGGTAGCCGCATGGCGCAACCACGATGACAAAGTGACTACTATCACGATAGCCCCCGAGGTCGGCTACAACCTCAACAATAACTGGGCAATCGGTACAGTACTTGGCTGGACCAATATCCATCGCTCGGAAATCACAGGCAACCTCGTTGACTTCGACCCGTACGCACGTTACACTTTCTTCAAGAAAGGTATGGTATCACTCTTCGTTGACGGTGGTGTCGACCTTGGCTTCGGTAAGGTGTCATACGACGGCGAGGACAGCGATACAGCAGTAAAATACGGCATCGGTTTCAAGCCGGGCATCGCTCTGGCGCTCAATGACCGTTGCAGCATTGTGGCACATGCAGGATTCCTCGGCTACCGCGGCACCAACGATGCAGCCAAGGACCTCCTCGACAGCCACTATGAAGGCTGGGGTTTTGACTTCTCGGGCTATAACCTCTCATTCGGTTTCTATTACAACTTCTGATCGCCACAACATTGACGACAATACAAAATGGGGCGCACCTTCCTACATGGTGCGCCTCATTTTGTATAAGCGGAATGGAGCGGGTATGATGAAGAACTTCCAATAGTAGGGACGCCCGGTCTGTGCGTCCGGAAAACAAACATTGATTATCAGCGCATTATCGGATACATATACCGTGCGTCCCTACTTTGTTAGTCGAAATTTCGCGGTTCTGCAACACCTTCTGGTATTATTCTCAATGCAAAAAGTTGTCCTCAGACCGTAAAGAAATCGGAGCCGCCTGTTGGTCAGGCAGCTCCGATTATCTTTGCTTAGTGTCAGCGAGCGATTAGCCCGGAATGATTGCTTCAGAGGGGCATACTTCAGCGCATGAACCGCATTCGATGCAGGTGTCGGGATCGATGTGGTAGATATCGCCTTCAGAGATTGCCTCTACGGGGCAAACGGGTGCGCAAGTGCCGCAAGCTACACATTTGTCAGTAATTACGTAAGCCATAATTGTTTTGGATGTTAGATAATTTATACTTAGAAGTCTGTAGTTGTCGTGATTGACGATACAAATTTAAATGTTTTATTTTGAATTATCAAAGAAAAATTCCCACTTTATTGTCAAGGGGGCATATTACCACGGCTCTTTCATTTAAGATCGACCTAAAATATCCAAAAGATGTGTATTTTATA
>CAJLWO010000029.1 GCA_905210435.1 uncultured Bacteroidales bacterium | reverse complement strand
CTCTCTTTATTTGATGATTTCTAAACCAACGCGATTTTATCGCACCAGTAGTAATCCCGATTTATACTTATTGGGCTCTCTTTATCGCAGCATGCTTTGTAGTGGGAATTGTAGCGGTCATGCTGTTCCAATCCAAGGGCGTAGACGACGAACCTGCAGCGGGCTGCAGCTACAATATGGTACTGTACGCATTAGCTTTTTTTGTAGCTTATACCGTATACAACAACTGGGCGTTCATAAAATCATTTATTTATGCTCCGTGGGGAGCGAATTAACCACAACCTCAAGCGATTGGTGACCGCATGGAAGTGCAGCCCGATGCTATTTACTTAAGTTGAGTGGAGTTTACTCTGACCTGAGCAAACTCCACTCAGAAGTCGTTAATTAAAGGCTGCGAGGTCAGCAGGCTTTGAAGCTGAGGTCGAGGCCTTTTACGGAGTGGGTCAGGGCGCCTACGGAGATGAAGTCGACGCCGCATTCTCCGTATTGGCGGAGGGTGTCGAGGGTGATACCGCCTGAGGATTCGATTTCTACGCGGCCGGCTATGCGGGCTACGGCTTCGCGGGTGCGTTCGGGGGTGAAGTTGTCGAGCATGATGCGGTCGATGCCTGCGGCGAGTGCCTGATCGATTTCGTCGGTATTGCGCACTTCGACTTCAATCTTGAGGTCGCGGCCTGTCTCCTTGCAGTATTTTTTTGCTGCGGCTACGGCCTGCGGGATGCCGCCGGCGAAGTCAACGTGATTGTCCTTGATGAGTATCATGTCGAAGAGGCCGATGCGGTGGTTCTCGCCTCCGCCGATTTTGACTGCCTCCTTTTCGATAAGACGCATGCCCGGGGTGGTCTTGCGCGTATCAAGGACTTTGGTCTTGAGTCCGGCAAGGCGATCCTGATATTTCGCCGTCATTGTGGCGATACCGCTCATGCGCTGCATGATGTTGAGCATGGTGCGTTCGGTCTGGAGCAGCGAGCGTACGCTGCCTTCGACCACGAATGCGATGTCGCCGGGCTTTACGCGGGCGCCGTCGTTGATGAAGACGGTCATTTTCAATTCGGGGTCGAAGTAATTGAATACGCGGCGTGCCATCTCGACGCCGGCAAGTATGCCTTCTTCCTTCACGATAAGCTGCTGACGTCCCATTTCGTCGGCGGGGATGGTTGAGAGAGTGGTATGGTCGCCGTCGCCTACATCTTCGGCAAATGCCAGGGCGATAAGGTCATCGATAAGTTCGTCCTTCGTTTTCATGTCTTATAATAATTGATTAATTTTGTGCAAAATTACGGAATAAAAATGAAAATATCGCTCTATATCATCGGAAAAACGACTGCGGCTTATCTGCGCGAGGGAATTGAAATATACTGCAAACGCCTGGGACATTATGTGCCGTTTGAAATAAAACAGTTTCCCGACGCGAAAGTGACTAAAGGCACGAGCGAGAGTGTGCAGAAGGTAAAAGAGGGGGAAATGTTTCTCGAACAGATACGCACGAGCGACTATGTGGTGTTGCTCGACGAGCGGGGCAAGGAGATGACGTCGCGCGATTTCGCGGCATACGTCGACAAGCGCATGGCCTCGGCGGGAGCCGGTAATATAATATTCGTAATCGGAGGGCCCTACGGTTTTTCGGAGGCAATGTACGCACGTGCCGACAGCAAGGTATCGTTCTCGCAGATGACATTCTCACACGAGATGATACGCCTGCTGTTTGTTGAGCAGTTGTACCGCGCCATGACGATACTGCGCGGAGAACCGTACCATCATGACTGATTTTCAATTGTTATAATTTGCAACAGACTGTCAATTTTGTTATATTTGCATTCCAACAAATTATCAAACACAATACTGCATTATGAAGAGAGTATTTATTTTATCCATTATCATGTTGGCTTTTGCCACAATAACATCTTATTCGCAGACATATTGCTTCAAGCACGTTGAGGCAGTCCAAAACGGAGTGAAATCAAGAGGCTCGGGTTCATATCAATATCTGACATTCCAAAACGACATGAACAGTTTCTATGTCAGCGATGCCAGCGGATACTCCTCCGGCCCGGTTCAACTTGTATATAGGCTTGTAAGTACAGCTAACAACCGTTACAAATACCAGCAGCAAGGACCTATGGGGCCAATAGCTAATTATTATACATTTAATTCAGATTTCAGCAGAGCGAATGCCACTTCTGCCTTTTTACCGAATACTGTCGATGTCTGGCAACAAGTTGATGGCGTCCAAGAAGAAGAGGAGGAGTTTTATTAAATTAGAATAGTTCATTATAAATTTTAGCCCATATCCCTGAGCTTATCCATAAGTAGACGACATGTAAAGACACATAAGTAACGAATCAAATTAAAACGATACAAAACAAGCAATGGTATCACGAATCTTGCAATCTCTAAACTCGAAAATAACTTCGTTTATAGTTTGCATTTAATTTGATTCATTACTTAATTAATATTATGACATCATGTATACAAAAATTTTTTATCTTATATTATTAGTATTAGCCGGTTTCTCGGCTTCAGCTACGACTTATTATTACAAGATAGAAAAAGTTGTAACCGATGGCATCGCAAAAAAATCCTCCGGTTCGGGGATTTTTATCACTTTCACGTCAAACGGGTGTTACGACAGTGACTCTCAGGGATATTCAAATCATAAGTCAGACCTGAAATTCATATACGAGAAGAATTATAAGGTATATAATGGCACCACGTATTGGGGATACGGCGATTACAAATTCAATTCCGATCTTTCACGTCTGAATGTTGTAGTCGGCAATAGTGTGTATGTATACCAGCGCACGACGAAACCATCAGGGATTACCACGTCGTCATATATCGGCCAAGGCAATAACTCCAATAACAATTCGGCTGTATACGTGCCTGTCAACAATCATGAATCCACGACATCGGATTATTACAATGGATCTTCAAACGCGATGAGTGCAGAATGGTATCAAAATACATACAACCGATATGCACGTAACGCTGAGGATATTTACCGCACCATCACAACCAGAATTACCGATAGTAACGGCAACGACGTCTCAGGATATGTATACAAATCATACGACAGCCAAATATCGATAAATAGCATGATACGCAATCTGCGTGACACTCAACGTGACATGCGCGATTTGCGAAAGGAAGCTGCCCGCTACGGTTACCGTCTATTGATATCCCCTTACGAGAATATCGATGTGAAAAGATATTAGCCTACGCCCAAACGACGTATTACTTTTCCTTGTCGGGATTGAAGAGGCGGTCTTCGTCGTCGAGTTTGAAGTAATGGGCAAGGAGGGCTATGAAGCGGGATATCTGGGTTATGGCGTTGGCTGTCTCGGGGGTCACTTCCTTTGATTGCAGACGCATCATCAGCATGCCGTAGAGGGCGTTGAAGCATGTCTCGATTTCGCCGGCGGGATTGTCTCCGGCTTTCGCGCGAAGTTCGACTATGAACGGGAGTGTGCGGTAAAACTCGGCGGAATATTCGGCGAAACGAGGGTCGGCGAGCAGCGCCCGGTGAAGCTGCACGAGCTGCACGATTACGTTTTTATTGATCTGCAGGTGACCGGACTTGACGACATCCTCGCGGCGCATCATGTCGATAAGCGATTCATACCATTCGGTCATCTCGCGGCGTTGAGCGTCGTCGAGGCTGAAACGGTCGATGACGTTTTCCTTTATTTTCTCTATGTCGAGGTTGTTGGCGCGGATTAAATCCTCAATCTGCCACATATAGATGAGATACTCGGCAATATTTTCCTTTCGTTTCTGAGATGCTATTATCATAATCGTTTTTTATCAATGCTCGGATACTGATGTTATAACAAAATTGGAAGTAATTTTCCTGCACAGGAATCAAAAAGAGGAGATCTGTATCACGGACGCACAGACTGTGCGTCACTATATTTTGGGTGATTCTGCACCCTTCCTACATCAGGAATGCGCAGGCACTCCGTGGTATACGCGATACAAAAATATGCATTTTAAACAGAAGTTCCAAAAGATTAAACGGAGTAACGGGTCGCGTTTCACGATCTGTTACCCCGTTCGGGATTGAAATGGTTAAAATAACTCTTTTAAGAGGTTGTCTAAGAAGAATTTATTTACCAAGCGAAATCAAAAGTTTCCTCTTCACTACCCCATTCGTCAGTTGAAACGGTTGTCAACTTTATCGGCAGATTCCCGGCATTTAATGTCCATGAGAATGTTTTGTTCCAACTATAGGCATCTTCTTCCGGGTCAAATCTCACGTAATCATTTGATACAGGGAGCTGTCTTGTTGCCTTACCGAGCAGACCGGCAAAATATGCATATTCCATTTCATCCATATCAATACCGAAAGTATCATCAAAAAGCATTATACAGCCCTTGTTTTCAATCGCTGAAGAACCATAACCGATTTTATAGTCACCGCCGCAGTTATCTTCTTCAGAGCGAACTTTTACTGCTGTGACATTGCCATCAGTATAGGTTATGTCGGTCACTTCATTTCCGCCTTCGGTACGTTTCATTTTTGTAAGCCGACCGTCTGAATTGTATTCAAACCACCATTCTTCAATATCACCATCACTTTCAATCTGCCTGCAATATTTTGTAAAACCTGCATCGTTGAGCAACAGATTGAACACATACCTATCCTCGTCATCTTCCACCTGCATAACGACATCATAAGAATCAGCACGTCCGATGCCGGGATAAGCAAATGTGATTCTTATCCCGTCTTCCGAATCATTCATCGAGACAACACGTCCGTCGGCACCCTTTATTATGCTCAATGCGCCTACCTTTGAAGGTAATCCGGCAGTGAAAACGTTTGATGGATTTACGACAACCCCGGGCTTGTTCTCTCCACCCGGGACATTATCGTCATCGTCATCATCACTGCATGATACGAACCCTGCGCCGCACGCAACAGCAGCCAAGGCAATTCCTGTAAATTTCAAAAAATTCATTTCTGTAAATGTTTTATGTCCTCCCGTCTCAAAAGGACGTATTATAAATATAGATTTTAATTGTGGGGGGGGCGAGACTACGTCATATCCGATGATAAGACACCCCGGTCAGATCATACACGGTTTATTCAAATATCGGGCTCGGTTTTCGCGATGCCGGTCAGATTTGTAAGTAGCAGCAGGTATACCATCAGGATAAGGGCTGCGACGATGATGTAGGTTATAACCGAGAAATCGAAAAGCGCAAAAATGACATTGAATGAAATCCCGATAAAGAGAGTTGCCAAAGAGAGTACCCTAATATTGACTCCGACATTGGACGAGTTATATTTTATGCCGATGCCGAACAGAAGTGTCACTAACGTAAGCACTCCCCCGCCTGTTGCAACGCACCATTTACAGGAGTCTGCTCCGGGAATATGCCATAGGGCGAGAGCCGCTATCATGGCTAAAAATGAGCATATAATTGCTTTCGTCACATTGAGTTTCATTGTCCGAGTATTATTATCTTGTTGATTTCCGGAATATTTTTCGCGAATTGCCATGACTGCATCCCTGCCCGCCAAAGGAGGGTCTCGCCGGCAATTTTTCCGCGCTTTATCAGTTCGCCTACCTGCTGCGGGGTGAGAGCGCCTACCTGCAATCCGTCGATTACCGCATACCACTCAAAGCGGGCAACGGGCTGAGTGACGGCGCTTTGACCGACGGCGTTCTGTCCGGTAGTCCCGGCATTGACACCGGCGACAGCCGAGTTGTTCATGACATGGTTCATGGTGCTGACCATCTGTTGCGCCAGACTGAGTCCGAGGCCAAACTCCACAAGCCGGTCTATACTGCTGAAATCTGTTGACATATATAAAGAAAGGTTTTTGATAGATTAATGAAGTTTATACAGTCCTTGCTACGGCAATGGAGGCGGCATCGCACCGGGAGTCGCGCCCGGCACGGGTGGAGGAACAGCCGGGAAAAGCGGCTGCAGTTCGGCTACCTGACCTGCCGGGGTCCACGCGGGCATACCCTGCGCCCATACCATCGTTGTGCGGTCGATGCGCCCCTGCTGCACGAGCGGCCGGAGCTGAGATACTTTGTACGGACCGCTTTGCTGTCCGCCAAGCACAACGTAGTACGATGTTTCCGATGCGCCGGGCACAGGCGGAGGTGTCGCGCCCTGTTGGGCGGGTGGCTGCTGCCAGTATTGATTCATGGTTGCACCCATATTGTTGACCATACCGGCCATCTGATTGCCAAGCGCACCCCCTACGGCCATACCGGTCATAAACTGAGCTGGGTCGATACCGCTTGAACCGGAACCGCCTCCCCAGCCTCCTCCTGAGCCAAGATTCTGAGCCGCAGTCTGCATCACGTCGGCCTGTCGGTCAAGAGCATGCGCGCCGATAAACTGCGTTTCGGTCTGCAGACGCTGTGCACGCTGAGCCTCCTCGCGCTGGATACGGGCTGTTTCGGCTACGTTTTCGGCATTGATACGCTGCATGTCGTTCATATTCCTGATATTGGCGGCCGTCTGCGCGTGGATAGTCGAAGTCTGCTGCACGGCTGTGACATCGCGCAATTCGAGATAGCCGGCCGACTCCTTGTCGACTTCAATGCTCGAGATGTCGAGACGCGATAGCGTGACGGCAAAATCCTCAAAATCCTCTTTCAGGCGCGGAAGCACAATATCGTTGATAGCCTCAATCTTACGCTCTATCTGAAGGACAGGTATACCATGGTCGGCAGGAGCGTTGACAACAGCCGATTTTACGCGCCGTATCACTGCGTCGCGGATCTGTTCCTTAAAACGCTGAAGCGAAAAGTCAATCAGCCGATGGGCATAAACGAACTTCTTGGCGTCGGCGACACGGAAATTGATACTGCCCCTGACGGCCATAGGCACGGCATAATCAAGAAATCGCGGGTCGAACACGTCGAAAAACGGGATGGCGAACTTGATATTGATTATGCCGGATGTGTTAATATAATATACTTCGGCCTGAAACGGCGACTCGCCACCGAATGCCATGCCTACCAACGACGACAGCACCGGAAAATTGGCGGTCCGGATAGTGTCGTCATACGGACCCTCGATAATGTCGAGACCGTGCCCTTGCTGCTTGTATACGAACACAGCCGACTCGCCGGCTTTGACACGCAGCGAGGAGCCGTAGCGTATGGCATTCTCGCGGGTAGTGGAATTGACCTCCTGTCCGGCAGGACGCCATTTCCATACAAGATAGTCATCTTCATCGCAGCGGATCACATTAATCATTCCGCCGCTTTTACCTCTTCCGAACAGTCCCATACGCGTTATGCCTTGATTTTGAATTTACTTGCTGTTTCTTCGATTTCGCGGAGCAACCCCGGGTCGTCCTTGAGCACGATTCTCGCTTTTATAAGGATTTCTTTAGCTTTATTTTTGTATGCTTTGGCCATATCCTTCTCCGTCTGGTCAGATGTAGCCCATGAGCTTTTGGAGTTGGCGGCACAGGTCGAGAATAAATCCAGAATATCGGTTTTATTTGTCGGAACCGGGAAATTCTTTATGGCCATAGCCTGCGCTTCAGTCACTTTATCATGAAGAAAAGAGCCATTAATCATTGATGCATATGAGCCAATGAGTCCGTTACCTTTTTTCGGAGCGTTTGCCGCATTTTCGCGGGCTTCTTCGATTTTTTGTGCAAGTCGCTCCGACGCTGTTCCCTGATTGCCGGCCATGCCGACAGGATATTCATATCCGCATTCGGGACATGATGTGGCGAGCTGCTTTACCGGAGCGTTGCAATGGGGACAACGGTCAAGTGTGTTGCGTTTCTGTGGTGTGGGTGCCGGAGCTGCTGCGCGCATTGCGGCCAATTTTGCAGCCTCCGCTGCGCTCTGCTCTTGTTTTTGCATGCGCGAAAGTTCCTGGCGCCGCTCGTAGAGACGGGCCTCGAGCACCATGACAAATTCGTCCATAGCCACACCTTCGGCCTGTGCGTTGCGTATGAGCACCTGACGCTCGAGGTCGCTGATTTCGCCGTCGGCCACCGCCGATGCGATAAGGGCATTGAGTTTTTCGGAGAATCCGTTGGAATTGCCGGCAGCAGGCGTTGCCGCAGGAGCGGCCGGAGCCGGATTAACCCACGGTACAGGGGGAGCGGCCGGACGAGGTATCTCAGGGGCGAACAGGGCCGCGACTTTGGCGACTTGCCCTGCCGGGCGCCATTCGCTCATACCCTCGATATATACGTAAGTATCACGCGTGAGAGAGCCTTGCTGTATCATTTCAATAAGAGTGGCTTTTTCGTAAGGGCCGTAGGTCGTGCCGTTGACAGCCACAAGGACACTGAGGCTTTCAGCCGGTACAGGGACGGCGGGGGGTGGCGGAGTGCGGAGCGGATTATGGCGCAAAGAGTCGGCTGCTTTGTCGACGCTCTTGTCAACCGCTTTGTCGACAACGTCGCCAGCGGCTTCATTGATGAATTCGTCAGCCACAGTTCCGGTAATGCTGTCGGGGAGATAGTCGCCTATTACATTTCCGGCAACATTTTTAATCATTTTCTTCAAGAAACCCATAGATATTGTATTTTAAGGTGATAATGACATTTTAGGAAATCGGGAGAGATGTTATGCGAAGTTATATCAAATGTACCGCAATTCATAAGTCCATTTTGTTCCAGTTTAATCCAATTATATCCACTGCGTCATGAAGATTTACATTGCACGGGATTACAGGGGATGTCAACATAAAAATGCATTCAAAAAAGTTTTGGAAAATTCAGTTTAAGGTATTGACACGTAAGGAAAAATATTGTATCTTTGTGACGATTTTTGCACAGTTGTCACGTTGTAGGTGACAATCAATTGATAAACAAAAACATAGAGATGATAAACATTACTTTTCCCGATGGTTCGGTAAAGCAGTTTGAAGCAGGCGTAACGCCGCTTCAGATAGCAGAAAGCATAAGCCCGCGTCTGGCTCAGGATGTACTTGCAGCCTCAATCAACGAAGAAGAATGGGACTTGACACGCCCCGTCACTTCCGACGCGTCAATCAAACTTTTCAAATGGGATGACCCGGAAGGCAAGCACGCATTCTGGCACAGTTCGGCCCACCTTCTTGCAGAAGCGCTCCAGGAGCTCTTCCCCGGCGTGAAGTTCGGCATCGGTCCGGCAATCGAAAACGGATTCTATTACGACATCGACCCCAACGGCCACAATATAACAGCCGCCGATTTCGGTAAAATCGAGGCAAAGATGATAGAACTCGCCCAGCGCAAGGAAGAAATCAAACGCGCCGACATATCGAAAGCCGATGCGCTCAAACTTTTCGGCGATCGCGGGGAAGAATACAAATGCGAACTCATCTCGGAGCTCGAAGACGGTCACATCACCACCTATACTCAGGGCAACTTCACCGACTTGTGCCGCGGCCCGCACATCCCCACCACAGCTCCCATCAAGGCAGCAAAGGTGATGTCGCTTGCCGGCGCATACTGGCGCGGCGACGAGAAGCGCAACCAGCTTGTGCGCGTGTACGGCATCACTTTCCCCAAGAAAAAGATGCTCGACGAATATCTCGCCCTGCTTGAAGAAGCCAAGAAACGCGACCACCGCAAGCTCGGCAAGGAGATGGAACTTTTCGCATTCTCACAGAACGTAGGCGCCGGCCTGCCTCTTTGGCTTCCGAAGGGCGCCGCATTGCGCGACCGCCTCGAGCAGTTCCTCCGCAAGATACAGAAGAAATACGGCTACCTGCAGGTAATCACTCCCCATATCGGCAACAAGATGCTGTATGTCACCTCAGGCCACTACGCAAAATACGGCAAGGACTCATTCCAGCCCATCCACACTCCGGAAGAGGGCGAGGAATACCTGCTCAAGCCGATGAACTGCCCCCACCACTGCGAGATATTCAAGGCATTCCCCCGTTCGTACCGCGAATTGCCCCTGCGTCTGGCAGAATTCGGAACAGTATACCGCTACGAACAGAGCGGCGAGCTTCACGGCCTGACCCGCGTACGCGGATTCACTCAGGACGATGCCCACATATTCTGCGCTCCCGACCAGATAAAAGAGGAGTTCCTCAAGGTGATGGACATAATTTTCTACATCTTCAAAGCGTTGAAATTCGACAACTTCGAGGCCCAGATTTCACTCCGCGACCCGAAGAACAAAGAGAAATATATCGGTTCGGACGAGAACTGGCACCTTGCAGAGACCGCCATCATCGAGGCCTGCGAGGAAAAAGGACTCAAAGCCCGCAAAGAACTCGGCGAAGCCGCATTCTACGGTCCCAAACTCGACTTCATGGTCAAGGATGCCATCGGCCGCCGCTGGCAGCTCGGCACAATCCAGGTGGACTACAACCTCCCCGAGCGCTTCCAGCTCGAATATACAGGCGCTGACAACCAGAAGCACCGTCCGGTGATGATACACCGCGCTCCTTTCGGCTCGATGGAACGTTTCGTGGCCGTACTCTTAGAGCACACCGCAGGCAAATTCCCCCTGTGGCTCGCCCCCGAACAGGCTGTCGTGCTCCCCATCAGCGAGAAATTCAATGATTACGCATTCGAGGTGGCAAAAGAACTATCGGCTCGCGACATCCGCGCCGAGGTCGACGACCGCAACGAGAAAATCGGCAAGAAAATCCGCGACAACGAGCTCAAAAGAATACCCTATATGCTCATTGTAGGTGAAAAAGAAGCTGAAAACGGTGAAATTTCTGTAAGAAAACAGGGTGAAGGTGATAAAGGTATGATGAAAATTGCTACCTTTGCAGACGAAATCACTCGAGAAATCGAAAATATGATCAACCAATAAATCATTAATGGATAAAAAGCCCAATCAAGCCGGCGCTCCGCGTCCGCAACACAACAACGGGACAGCACGTCCCCCCTATCAATCGCAACAGCCCCGGCCGGGAGGTCGTGACGCATCGCCCCGCCGCGGAGATGTACGCGGTAAGGAAAACAAAGACCAACACGCTATCAACGAGCGCATACGTGCCCGTGAGGTGCGACTGGTAGGCGACAATGTGGAGAACGGCGTGGTTTCCATACAGGAAGCCCTGCGCATAGCCGATGATTTAGGTCTCGACCTGATTGAGATTTCTCCCAACGCCGAGCCGCCGGTATGCCGCGTGCTCGACTATCAGAAGTTCCTGTACCAGCAGAAAAAGCGTGCCAAGGAGCAGAAAGCCAAGCAGACCAAGGTCGTAGTGAAAGAGATACGATTCGGTCCGCAGACCGACGACCATGACTACAACTTCAAGCTGAAGCATGCCGTCAGCTTCCTTCAGGAAGGGTCGAAAGTAAAGGCTTACGTGTTTTTCAAAGGCCGCTCAATCCTGTTCAAGGAGCAGGGCGAGGTACTTCTGCTCAGATTTGCCAACGACCTTGAGGAATACGGCAAAGTGGAACAGATGCCTTTGCTCGAAGGAAAACGCATGATAATCATGCTGACACCAAAGAAAAAATAAGCCACGAGATGGCTAATCAATAATCAACCGAATTAATAATTCATTTAAACTCAAAAAAATGCCTAAGGTTAAAACTAACTCCGGTGCCAAAAAGAGGTTCGCCCTTACCGGATCAGGAAAAATCAAGAGAAAACATGCTTTCAAGAGTCACATCTTGACCAAGAAGACCAAGAAGCAAAAACGTAACCTCACACATTTCAGCACAGTTGCCAAAGCCGACGAAGCAAGCGTAAAAGCTCTGCTCGGTCTCAAGTAACGGATGCCGTAAAAGAAGGGTACAAAATTTAATTCGTGATATTACATTATTATTAACCGAGTGATTAGCCCAAAAGAGCAGAGTAAGAAGGCTCAGCCGCTAACATTCAAAAAGCACAACAACAATGCCAAGATCAGTAAATCATGTAGCTTCAAGAGCTCGTCGTAAAAAAATCCTGAAACTTACCCGTGGTTACTACGGATGCCGCCGCAACGTATGGACCGTAGCCAAAAACACATGGGAAAAAGGTTTGACATACGCATACCGCGACCGCAAAGATAAAAAGCGCAACTTCCGCGCCCTGTGGATTCAGCGTATCAATGCCGCTGCCCGCATGGAGGATCTTTCATACTCAAAACTTATGGGTCTCATCCACAAGTCAGGTATCGAAATCAACCGCAAAGTTCTTGCTGACCTCGCCCTCAACAATCCCGCAGCTTTCAAGGCTGTAGTTGAAAAGGTAAAGAACGCATAACGACAGTAAAAAAGCGCGCGAATAAATCAAAGAGCGTGTAAAGATACATCCCAACCCAACCCCCGAAGCGCTGACCGACTCCCCATTTCCCCAGGTCAGCGCTTCACTTTTTTAGGCAGCAGTCCGAAAAAAGCCGGCTTGATTTTTATTTTCGGACCGGCAAATATATTACTCTGTCGGGGACGCCCTTCCTCGTGTTATTATTCTCATATACCACATGTTACCACGGGGGCGAGACGCCCCCGCCCCACTCAACTCAACTTACGTTGACAGCATTAGGGCGCGATTCATCTGTATATTTTATATATTTTGAGTTCTGCAATTCTTCAGACATATTACTTCTCAGGTTCCGACTGAAAAATCGTGGTTAATGACAGGCGAATTTAAACAAATCGAAAAGCACAGATGTTATTATATCAAAATTAAGATACTTAAAGTTAATTTTAGATAAGAGACTTTATAATCAAGATTCCGAAGAGTTTAAATCGAGGTTGAATAAAATATATAATCAACATACTGTTTAACTAATCTATTTAAGTTATGAAAGCCTTAAAAATGAATTATTGGGGACACACTAAATTATGGTGGCTTGTTCTTTGCGTAGGCATTTTACTCGTAATCGGCGGATTTGCCTATTGGTTTTGGCCGGCAGCAGGCTATGCGATTGCTTCACAGATATTCGGCTGGCTGCTCGTGCTGACAGGAATCGTACAATTATGCGTATCGGCGGGAATCAATCGGCCACGGGGCTGGGGATGGTGGCTTGCCGGCGGCGTAATAGACCTGTTCATCGGGTTTATGCTTGTACGGAGTATCATACTTTCGGAATTCGTATTCCCCTATTTCCTTGCATTCATCTTCATCTTCTGGGGCATCAGCGCCCTGATAAGCGGCATCAGCCAGCGACAACGCAAATACTGGTGGCTGTATCTTATCAACGGAGTGCTTCTGCTTCTGATTGGATTCTTCTTCATCGAAGCCGGTTATCTCCAGGACATGATGATGGTAAGTTTCCTCGCCGCCCTCGCATTCATCTATTGGGGATTTGCAATAGCAATGACCGCTTATGACATGCGTCCCACCGACAACGACAACCAGTAGACCACAACGACAGGCATGCGCCTGAACGACACTATGCTATCGGCGTAAGATGTCGCACCGCAAGTCTATATGAATAAAAAAAGATACCGCTCTTCAAGCCGATGACCTGAAAAGCGGTATTTTTTTTGGATACGACTATTGACAAACCGGATTTTTTTGGTATATTTGTAAATTAGACCAAGATTACTGTCAATCGACCCGAAATATTGTATTTTCCGACAGTTTTTATCCAACGGACGGGATTAAACCTTACCGATGAATTGATGTCTAAACATTAAACGGCACATCCGTCCGACGCCATTACCGACGGCGTCGCGACAAGGAGTCCGCCCAAAGCATAAACCTCTATATCTCTGTAACATAATGAAAATTTACAAATCACTGTCAATCACACTGCTGCTTGCATGCTCCGCATCAGCTACGGCTTTAGCACAAAGCTACTATGACGATGACATATACTATGATTCGTCGAAAGAAGCAAAAAAAGCACCTGAAGCTGTAAAAAAACAGCAGAACGCAACCGGTAATGGGGCACAATACCAAGGTGCTTCATCGCAATACAAGTATCTGACGGCAACCGACGGCTCTGTCTACGTGGTAGACGAGCAGGGCAACGCCTACCCTGTCATGGCCCAGAACATACCCGGGTCAGACCTTTATACCGTATATACCGACAATACGCGCGACGTTGACGAATACAACCGCCGTTACCAGCAGGCCGACACAATATCTGCCGACTCGCTTTACCGCGATACGTTTGCCAACACACGCAAGATAGAACGTTTTTCCAACCCGACGATAGTAAGCCAGTCGAACGACCAGGAGCTGATCGACTACTACGCCGCCACACAGCCGGCACAGATCAACGTCTTCGTCGAAACACCGTCATATTACGGATGGAGCTACCTGTCGCCATACTACCGCCCCTACGGCTACTGGAACAGCTGGGCATGGGACCCGTGGTATGGTCCCGGATGGTATGACCCGTACTATGCCTGGTCGTGGGGATGGGGGCCGTCGTGGGGATGGGGGCCTTCATGGTCGTGGTCATGGACATGGGGCCCGGGATGGTATCCCGGTCACGGACGTCCGCACCCGCCGGTTTCGCCGGGAGCACACCGTCCGGCATATCCGGGCAGCAATATGGCGCACTCTACCGGCGGCTACCGCGGCAATTCATCGGGTCGTCCCGGCGGAAGTGCAGGCACAGGCGGCTACCGCGGCAGTGCAGGCAGCCGTCCGTCGACCGTAGGCAATGTCAACTCATTGGGCACCACACGTCCGGCCACCAACTACAACAATGGTTCACGTCCGTCGGGCTCACGCTACAACAACGGTACGCGCAACTCCAATGTGAACAGCGGCAGCAACCGTTCGGGTGGCCGCGGCAATGCAGTCAACAACACCAACAATAACAGCCGTCCGAGCGCACCCTCCTACCGTAGCTCAGGCTCTACCGGGGGCAGCCGCGGAGGATTCAGCGGCGGCTCAAGAGGCGGTGGCGGTTCACGCAGCGGCGGTGGCGGCGGACGAGGCGGACGCCGGTAATATTGCCGGAATGATGCCTGCGGGGAGTCAGCACAGCGTGACCGAATTCCGTTGCCACAAAGAATATGCGTGAACTCATCCCGCAATAAAACGTAATTAATAAAGAGAGTATAGGTTAAACATACTCCGACAGATTGATAACAGAAACTCAACAGTTTATGAGAAAGACCATAATAGCAGCCATAGCAGCTGCCCTGCCGATGGGAGTGATAGCCCAAGGCGCATTCAACGCATATACCCTGTCACAAAGCGACCTGCGCGGTACCGCCCGCTTCATGTCAATGGCCGGAGCCTTCGGCGCACTCGGCGGCGACTTGTCTACACTCAATCAGAACCCCGGCGGTATAGGTGTGTACCGGTCGAGTGAAATCGGGGTGACTCTCGACATAGACATGGAGAAATCAGATGTAGGCGAACAGACCGACAGCAAGACGCATGCCTATTGTCCCAACTTCGGATATATCGGAGCCATCAACCTTGACAGCGACGTGATGCCATACTTCCAGTGGGGAGTATCATACGGCCGCGTGGCTTCATTCGACCGCATATACAGCGGCGGATTCGGCGAGCTCGGCACCTCGATGTCAAACTATGTGGCCAACGCCCGCGCCTACGGCATCGCGCCCGACGTGCTCGGCCAATCGACCACCTACAATCCCTACAACCGCTCGAATGCCGACTGGCTGAGCATACTCTCGTTCAACTCCTATATAATCAATTCTGTCGGAGGTCTGAGCCAGTACAACGGGCTTTTCGACGAGGGGCAGACTTCGGGCAACGCCCAGTTTGCCGTGCGACAGCGCGGTTATGTCGATGAATATGCCATCAACTTCGGAGGCAACATCATGAACACAGTGTACTGGGGATTCGGCTTCGGCATCACCGACATCGATTTAAAGGAAGAGGCATTCTACGACGAGGAACTCTCCAATGCCCGCATAGCCAAGAATGAAGGCATGGGGTCGCCTATAGTCAACGGCAACGCATACTACGGACTGAGCAATTACCGCAGGGTAAGCGGCTCGGGATTCAACTTTAAAATCGGAGCAATTGTCAAGCCAATCAATGAATTCAGATTAGGTATCGCGGTGCATACGCCGACATACTACAATCTCAACGACAAATATGAGTCGTCGATCGGTTACAGCTATTCGCAGCCCGAATCAACCATACCTGACGGTACGGCCTACACCAACTTTGCCGACTATGACTGGGAACTGCGCACACCGTGGAAGATGATAGTATCGGCTGCCGGAGTGATAGGCGGACGTTTCATCCTCTCGGCCGACTATGAGTTCGCGGCATACGACAACATGCGCATCAGCGACTACGACGGCAACGAATACACGGACGCCACACAGGAAATCAAGGATTATTTCAAGCCCACCCACACGATGCGTATCGGTACGGAATACCGCGTCACGCCGCAGTTCAGCGTGCGCGCCGGTTTCTCTCAGAGCACATCGGCTGTCGACAAGGCAGTGAAGGACGGCGACATCGAAGTATACACCACCGGCTGTAATCCCGCCTATACCTTCGATACGACCACCCGTTATATAACGCTCGGTCTGGGATACAGATACAAGGGTTTCTATGCCGACCTCGCATACGTCAACAAATACCGCAAGAGCCAGTATTCACCCTTCTCGTCATTTGACGACCTGGCATACGCCGACCCGTCGAACAGCTGGGTATACAATCCTGCCGCCGAGTTCACCACGACCAACAATAATATCGTAATCAGTGTGGGATACAAGTTCTAAGTTCCATAACAACGACATAACCTGAACGCGGTTAAAAACCGCGTCTACTACATGACTCAATCATAAAAGTAGTGGACGCGGTTTCTTTGCGTGGCAAAGCACCGGAGACGATGATTAACCTCGTTGGTGGTCGGGGGAAGCGACAGCAAGTAGAGAAAGGATTGCAAAATTTATAATATATGACCCGTCATCTTGTAGGGCTGCACCACAGTGCAGCCGCCGGGCAGCTGATAAACAAATATTATTATCGGCTGCTCCGGGTAGCAGCCCTACATCATGCAGCCGTCAACATCAGTTTTACAATACACTCCGAGAAATATAAAATTTAACCTTGCAGCAGGACAGCTGCCGACAGATATGGCTAACGAACAGGAAAATATAGATTTGGACAATCCCGAGTTTCAGGATATATGGCGGCTGATACGATATACCAACCACCCTATATTCATGACCGGCCGTGCCGGTACGGGCAAATCAACATTCCTCAAATATATCACCCGCAACACCTCGAAAAAACATGTGGTGCTCGCTCCCACCGGAATAGCGGCAGTCAACGTGGGCGGAGTGACACTCCACTCGTTCTTCAAGATACCGTTCAAGCCGCTGCTGCCCGACGACCCGGAATTCAAGACCGACCGTCTGCGCAAACGCCTTAAATACAACAAACAGCATATAAAACTCATCAAGGAGCTCGAACTGATCATCATCGACGAGATATCGATGGTGAGAGCCGACATACTCGATTTTGTCGACAAAGTACTGAGAGTGTATTCCGGAAATATGCGCTCCGCCTTCGGCGGCAAACAGCTGCTGCTCGTAGGCGATATATTCCAGCTCGAGCCGGTCGTGACATCCGACATGCGCGACGTACTGCGCGTGTACTACCCCAATTCATATTTCTTTTCGGCAAGAGTTTTCAGCCAGCTGTCGCTTGTACAGATTGAGCTTCAGAAGGTATACCGCCAGCAGAATGCCGACTTCGTGGCTATGCTCGACCGCTTCCGCACCGGCACACCGTCAATCAACGACATATCGCAGCTCAACCAACGCGTGCGCCCGTCGGCGACCGCCATAGGCGATGATTTCGTAATGACTCTCGCCACGCGTCGCGACATGGTCGACAGCATCAACGACAGTCATCTGGCCCAACTGAAATCAAAGTCAATCATCTACGTCGGCGAGATAAAGGATGATTTTCCCGAAGCGGCACTCCCCTCGCCCAAAGAACTTGAACTCAAGGCCGGCGCACAGGTGGTATTCATCAAGAACGACCGCGACAAGCGCTGGGTGAACGGGACTATCGGCAAAGTATATTGCGCCACGGCCGACAAACTCGAGATAGAATTCGAGAACGGCGACCGGCATGTGGTGGAGCGCGAGATATGGGAAAATATCGTATACAAATACAACGAAAAAAACAAGACCGTCGACGAGAAACTGATAGGCACATACACGCAATACCCCGTCAGATTGGCATGGGCGCTCACCATACACAAGAGCCAGGGGCTTACGTTCAACAAGGTGATTATCGACGTGGGGCGCGGTGCATTCTCCGGCGGCCAGACCTACGTTGCGCTCAGCCGCAGCACGTCGCTTGAAGGGATTACATTGCAGAATCCCGTCAGCGAGCGTGACATATTCGTGAGTCCGGCCATCACCGAATTCTCCCGCCGCAGCAACAGCCGCGCCATCATATCGACAGCCCTCGAGCAGGCGGCGGCCGACGACAATTTCGCGGAAGCGTCGAGATATTTCAACCGGGGAGAATACAGCAAATCGGTAAAGGCGTTTGCCGGCGGACAGAAAATACGCGACGAACTGTCGCGCGAGCCTGTACAGCGCGTCATATCGCGCAAGCTCTACCGGCTGGGGCAACTCGAGGATGAAATCAAACGCCTCAACGCAATCATCAGCGAGCAGCAGAATCGCTTCGACTCCCTTGCCGAAGAATATATTGCGATGGGGCGCGACTGCCTTGATGAAATCGAGGACATAACGGCAGCCCTCGCCAATTTCAACAAGGCGCTTTCAATATCCCCCCGCAATGTCAAAGCGCTTGAATGCAAAGCCCGCGCACTGACCGCCGCCCATATGGCCGAAGAAGCCAAGGAGACTTATACCGAGCTGCTCGACGTCGACCCGACCCACCTGAAAGCTTTGCTGGCACTCGCCGACATAGCCAATGACGAGGACGACAACTATGCGGCGCTCGACAGGCTTCTCGTGGCAGTAAAGCATTATCCCGATGAAGCGAGAGTGTACCGGCGCATGGCCCGCATCTACGACAATATCGGCGACGAAGAGGCCGCTGATTATTACCGCGAAATGGAACAGCGCTTCCGCAAAAAGAAATGAGAAAAATCTATTCAAACATATTGAAGGTGTTGCAAAACTCAAAATATACCGATGGAATTGTAGGGACTTTTGACCGCAATATAGCTTTGCTACACCCTCCTACCATAAAATAAAAGACGAACAGTGACTTACCCGGATACATTTGAAAAGAAAACAGGATTCGACGCAGTACGAAACGAAGTGATGCGACTGTGTCAGAGCAACGGCGCACGCGCCACCGCCGACGAGCAGCTGCAGTTTACAAAGGATTACGAAACCATATGCCACCGTCTGCGCAGCGTGGACGAGATGACGCAGATATTAGGAGGAGACACCGCCTTCCCCCTCGCAGCCACCGGCGATGTGGCGGAACTGCTTGCCAAAGTACGGCCCGAGGGGACATTCCTTGGAGCCGAAGAGCTGAACATGGTTAACAATGCGCTCCTCACTTCCGCGGCAATATCCGATTTTTTTGCCGTTGCCGCGCAGGAGGGAAACACGCCCTACCCCACTCTGACCGGCATTGCCGGAGATATAGAGCGGTTTGACGCCGTGTCGGCCACGATAAGCCGCAGCATCGACCGCTTCGGCGAAATCAAGGACTCGGCCTCGCCCGAACTGGCGCAGATACGACGTCAGCTGCAACAGACACAGGCCTCGATATCGTCGGTGATGCGCAGGGTAATATCGCGTGCTGTCGAGAGCGGCTATCTGGAAGCCGACGCGTCGGCCGTGGTGCGCGACGGGCGCCTTGTGCTTCCGGTATCACCCATGCACAAACGCCATATCAACGGCATCGTGCACGACGAGTCGGCTTCCGGCAAGACCTACTTCATCGAGCCGGCCGAGATGGTCGAGGCCAACAACCGCATACGCGAGCTTCAGATGGACGAACGGCGCGAAATGACACGCATACTTAAGGAAATCACCGCGGCCATACGTCCCGACATAGGTCGCATGACAGCCACGATGCGCGTCGTGGCAGAGATTGATTTCATCCACGCCAAGGCGCTATATGCCCGACGCGTCGACGCGCACATGCCGCATCTTAATACGGCTCCGGAGCTTGAATGGTACCATGCCGTGCATCCGGTACTGTTGCTGTCGCTCGAAAGCCACGGCAAGAAGATTGTACCGCTCGACATCACCCTGTCGCAGAAAGACCGCCTGCTGATTATATCCGGTCCCAACGCCGGAGGCAAATCCGTATGCCTCAAGACTGTCGGCATAGTGCAGTACATGATGCAGTGCGGCATGCTACCCACCCTTTATGAAAATTCACACATGGGCATCTTCGAAAGCATATTCATTGACATCGGCGACGACCAGTCAATCGAGGATGACCTGAGTACGTACAGCTCGCACCTACGCAACATGAAATATTTCCTCCAGCACGGCAACCGCGCCACGCTTGCATTGATTGACGAATTCGGCGGAGGTACCGAGCCGACCATTGGCGGCGCCATCGCCCAGGCCATACTCAAGGATTTCAACGAAAAGGAAATGTGGGGCGTCATCACCACCCATTACCAGAACCTTAAGAATTTCGCCGAGGATACTCCGGGACTCATCAACGGCTCGATGCTCTATGACCGGCACCTGATGCAGCCGCTGTTCAAACTGCACATAGGCAATCCCGGCAGCTCGTTCGCCATAGAGATAGCGCGCAAGACAGGGCTTCCCGCGCAGATAATAGCCGATGCCGAGGAGATAGCCGGCTCCGACTACGTGCGTCTCGACCGCTATCTGCTCGACATAGCCCGCGACAAACGCTACTGGGAGCACAAGCGCGATGCCATAAAGCTGAAAGAGAAAAAAATCGACACACTTATAAATAATTACGAGGCCGAGGCTTCGACACTGCGCGACAAGCGCCGCGAGATTATAGCCGAAGCCCGCAGCGAGGCACAGCGCATACTCGACAGCAGCAACGCCACCATCGAACGCACGATACGCGAGATAAAGAACGCGCAGGCCGAGCGTGAGCGTACCCGCGCCGCCCGCCTGCAGATGGAACGCGACAAATCATCACTGCTCAACGAGAAGGAGAACGACGACCCCGAAATACTCAACCGTCACCGCAACAAGAAAAAGAAAGTCAAAACGGAAACTCCCGTACCCGCCAAAGCGGAGGAACCGCTCAAGCCGGGCGACAACGTGAAACTCGACGGACAGACCACCGTAGGCACCGTCATGGAGATAAGCGGCAAACGAGCCATAGTGAATTTCGGCGCGCTGAAGACTACCGTAGAGCTGTCGCGGCTCCGCCGCACGATAGCCAAACCGCAGTCGGGCGCACGCGACGCTTCGTTTGTAAGTTCGGCCACCACCGACGCCATGCGGCAGCGCCAGCTGTCATTCACCAACGAGATTGACGTGCGCGGCATGCGTGTCGACGAGGCGCTCCAGGCCATCACGTATTTCCTTGACGACGCAATCCAGTTCTCGGCCGGACGTGTCAGGATACTGCACGGTACGGGCACAGGCGCGCTGCGCATGGCCATACGGCAGATGCTCGACTCGGTGCCCGGTGTAGCCTCGTACCGCGACGAGCATGTACAGTTCGGAGGAGCGGGTATCACGGTCGTTGACCTGCGGTAATCCATAAAAAACTTAAAAACTTTTAAGCGATGGATTGAAACATAAACGCACCCGTTGCGTTTATACTGAAAACAACAAAAACATATTTTAAGAAAAATATTAAATATATAAAATTTATTTGTAATTTAGTGGGCAATTGCTGACCGACTGCCTATGAGCGAGACAATCAATCAATATATCAACATGACGTGGGTCTATTGGGCGCTATGGATTGTATATGGCGTCACGATTGTCAGCGTCGTGCTGGTAGTGCTGTCGGAGAACCGTAATCCGGTAAAATCGCTGGCCTGGATTACGGTGCTGTTGCTGCTCCCCGCAGTAGGACTGATACTCTATTTCCTGTTCGGAAGGTCAATCAAGAACAAGCGTTTCATTTCGCGCCGCAACCGACGCCGGCTCAAAAAGCACGAACAGGCCAAAGCGTTTGACGCCGCGGCCTCGGGGCTGAGCGTGGAAAACGCGCAGCAGGTGCGACTCGGACAATCGCTGATGGGCGCCCCGTACTACGGCGATAACGATGCCCGCATCTTCGACAACGGCAAGGAGAAATTCGACATGCTGTTTCAGGACCTCCGCCGCGCAAAACGCTTCATCTACCTGCAATACTATATATTTGAGGATGACAAAATCGGCAATGCGTTAGCCGACATACTGATAGCCAAGGCCAGGTCGGGCGTCAAGGTAAAGGTGATCTACGACCATGTAGGCAACCTGAAAGTGAAACGACGCTTCTACAAGCGCATGCGCGAGGCCGGAGTGGAGATATACCCGTTTTTCAAAATATCGCTGCTGCATTTAGGCGCACGCATCAACTGGCGCAACCACCGCAAACTGTGCCTTATCGACGGACGCATAGGCTATATCGGCGGCATGAATGTGGCCGACAGGTATATCGACGGCGGCAAATTCGATGTGTGGCGCGACATCCATCTGCGCGTCACCGGCCCGATACTCCGCAGCTTCAACCACTCGTTCTGCTACGACTGGAATTTCATGGGGCGCCCCATACCCGACGATTTCGCATCCGTCGACGTGAAACCGTCAGGCGCCGGCATCGGCATGCAGCTCATCACATCAGGTCCCACCGGCCAGTGGGGCAACATATCATTGGTGTTCCTCAAGGCTATCGGCAACGCCAAGCGCTCAATCTATCTGCAGACCCCCTATTTCCTGCCGACCGAAGGATTGCTCCGCGCGCTCCAGGCCGCCGCGCTGTCAAAGATTGACGTCAGGGTGATGATGCCGCGGCGAGCCGACTCCTCCGTGCTGCGCAATGCATCGTTCTCCTACATAAAGGAATGCCTCAGGGCGGGTATAAAAGTGTATCTGTACGAACCGGGGATGCTTCACGGCAAAGTCATAATTGTCGACGACGACTTTGTCACCGTCGGCTCCACCAACTTCGACTTCCGGAGTTTCGAACACAACTTCGAAGCCAACCTCTTCATCTATTCCAAGGAATTCAATGCCGCCATGACCGACATATTCATGCGCGACCTCGGAGACTCCACACGCGTGCTCCCCTACGACTGGGACCACCGTCCGCGTCTCGACAAGATGAAGCAATCCGTAATGCGCCTCCTCTCACCTATTTTGTAATTTCAATATAAATTCTGTTATGAAACTATGGTTATTATTATCAACGGTTGCCTTACTGACTGCCTGCGACGGTTCTAAATCAAATCAAGGCAATCTGTTTACGAATACCGGAAACGACACCTCCATGTCGCAAAACGTATCAGGTGTCATCGGCAAGTGGTCGCTTACGAATGCCCCCAAAAAGGACATGTCTGTCGAATTGACATTCAACGACAACGGGACTTTCAGAATGTATGGTAAAGAAAACCTGTATGACCCCAATACCCGCGTAAAAGACATTTCCGGAAGCTGGACTATGAAAGGCGACAATATCTACATCTCCACCCCCGGAGAATCGGAGGTGGGAGTTATGGAAATACTTTCACTCGATGCCAACTCGCTCGTGATACACATTCAGGGTGAACCGAATAAAGAGATAATGTATTTCACCCGGCAACGATAAGCGGTCACTATTCAGCACTGTCGTAGTCGATGTAGATAGGCGAGCCGAACGGCAGCGTCTCCCATTGCGACTGGCTGGCATAGCGGTAGCGCGTCTTTCCCGTCATCGGTTTTGATGTCATTATGAAATATTCATTTTCAAAGTTTTCAAGAAATTCCATCTCGACGTAATACTCACCGCGCTCGAGCATTATTTCCTCGGGAAACCGGTAGGTGAACTTACCGTCCACGAGGTCTGATTTCCGGTAGTCGAAATAAAGCGGCATTATGTTTTCGGGAAGATACTCCCCGTTCTCTTTCCGGTAGACATTGATGCGGAACTTCATGCGCGAAAGAGTCTCGGCATTGTCAATAATAGTAAATCCCAACTCCTTAAGCCACGCCCTATCCTTGACTTTCACAGGTATGGCAAGGCCCTGTCCCGCAGCCTTGTACCCCTCGACATTAATATATATAAAACCGCCGGCATTCCTGCGCCCGGCGGTTTTTGACTTGATACGCTGCGGCTTCACTACCACTTCATTCAACTCAATGACAGCATCGGCCAGTCTGACAGTATCCGGCAGCGCGGCAAAATCCTTGACGGCGTATGATTGCGCCACATAGCCCACCGAAGAAATCCTTATAGTGTCATTGAAATACTCCCGGGGCACCGTCAGCGAAAAATTACCCAAAGAATCAGTCACCGTACCCAACGTACGGTTCACAACACCCACACTTGCATAAACCACCGGCTCCCCCGTAGCCTGCGAAACAACCACGCGGCCGCCCATCTCCGACACACAAAGCGCAACAACAGCCCCCGCGGCAATCCCCCTGCAAAATTTGTAAAATTCCATTCCTGAAAAAATAATTAGCGTAAAAATACATACATTCCCACATGCCACCAAATAATCCGATTTTAAATAATACTGCGCCCTACTAAAAATCGTAAAAACAAAACGCCACTGGTCTTCCTCTAAAAAACAAGTTCCCCGCAACCCGGCATAAATCCACATACAAAATTACAATCCATTTCAGCCGGAAATGCGTCAAAAAGTTACGGATAAAATCTTTTTTTTGGGGGGGGAGCGATTCCATCTTTCTCAACTAAAATAAGACCGCGGCTACTGTATCAGACGATTTGATAATCATGACAGTAGTAGCCGCGGTTTTGTAATTTTGGGTTCTGCTACAAAATTCAAACTATATTCTTATTCCCACTCGATTGTGGCCGGTGGCTTTGAAGAAATGTCGTAGCATACGCGGTTTACTCCGCGCACGTGGTTGATTATGTCGTTGGAGACTTTGGCCATGAAATCGTAAGGAAGATGCGCCCAGTCAGCAGTCATGGCATCGGTCGAGGTAACGGCACGGAGTGCGACGGCTCGCTCGTAGGTACGCTCGTCGCCCATCACGCCCACGCTCTGCACGGGAAGGAGGATGACCCCTGCCTGCCATACTTTGTCATAAAGTCCCCAGTCACGCAAGCCCTGGATAAATATATGGTCGGCTTCCTGAAGCACTGCCACCTTCTCGGGAGTGATGTCGCCGAGGATACGTACAGCCAGACCGGGTCCGGGGAACGGGTGACGTTTGATAAGATGGTCGGGCATGCCCAATTCACGGCCTACGGCACGCACTTCGTCTTTGAAAAGGAGACGGAGCGGCTCACACAGCTTGAGGTTCATCTTCTCAGGCAGACCGCCCACATTATGGTGGCTCTTGATGGTGGTGCCGGTGATTGAAAGGCTCTCTATGCAGTCGGGATAGATAGTTCCCTGTGCAAGCCATTTCACATCCTTTATCTTATGGGCTTCCTCGTCGAATACGTCGATAAAGCCTTTGCCTATGATTTTACGTTTGCGCTCCGGCTCGGTGACTCCCGCAAGCTCGCTAAAAAATTTCTGCGACGCATCGACACCGATAACATTGAGGCCAAGACACTTGTAATCATTGAGCACATCGACGAACTCGTTCTTGCGAAGCATGCCGTGGTCAACGAAGATACAGGTAAGATTGCTGCCGATAGCCTTGTTGAGAAGCACGGCAGCTACCGACGAGTCAACGCCGCCACTGAGTCCGAGCACTACTTTGTCGTCGCCGAGCTGCTGGCGGAGTTCCCTGACGGTCGATTCGATGAACGAAGCCGCGCTCCAGTCCTGCTTGCCGCCACAGATGCCTACAACGAAATTCTTAAGCAAGAGGGTACCGTCCTGAGTATGAAATACCTCGGGGTGGAACTGTACGCCCCATATCGGCTCGCTGTCCGACTGATATGCCGCGATAGCGACTTTGTCGGTCGAAGCGATAGGCGTAAACCCTGCCGGAAGCGAAGTAATTGTGTCGCCGTGGCTCATCCATACTGTCGAACCCGCCTCTATGCCCTTCATAAGAGGAGAGCATTCGTCTACTTTGGCGAGAATTGCCCGCCCATATTCGCGCGAAGGAGCCGGCTCTACGGTTCCGCCATTGGTATAGGCGATAAACTGCGCCCCGTAACAGATGCCGAGTATCGGCAGTCGTCCGCGTATCTTCGACAGGTCGGTCTTGAACGCCTTTTCATCATAAACCGAGAAAGGCGAACCGGAGAGTATAACTCCGATTACCGACGGGTCGTCGTGAGGGAACTTGTTGTAGGGAACAATCTCGCAGTACATGTTAAGTTCGCGTACACGCCGTCCGATAAGCTGCGTGGTCTGCGAACCGAAATCGAGAATAATGATTTTTTCCTGCATTAATGTGTAGTTGAAAAATTTACCGCAAAGTTAATCATTTTTCCAAAATATTACGAAGATTTAATCCATTGAACAAAACCGGCGCATGAAATTCATAAAAGATTTGGCTAAATCTGATAATATTTGCACCGGTTCAGACCGTGATATACCTACTTGCGGAGTGTAAGTTGTCATATTGAGGGAAATTTTGTAACTTTGGCACGCAATTTGCTTTATTTTATCAAAACCGGCTGTTACACATGCTACCGGACAATAAATTTTATTGACGGATATTTCTGTCGGAATGTGACAGCGCACTGCTTATTCCGTAAAATTCCAGATTTAGCCGGAATTGTTTAATTTTTACAACCTGCAACTTTCAGTCTAATGAATTTCAGCCATAACAACGACCAGGGACCGATATTGTCAATCGGACATATAGAGTTGGGAGAAACAAAACGCAAGGAACTTAATGTCGACCCCACCGATGTACCTATTCTTCCCACACGCAATGTCGTGCTTTTCCCTAATGTCACAATCCCGATAAAACTTGGCCGCGAGACCTCGCTCCACATTGCCGAACTGGCAAAAAAACGCAATATACCTATCGGTATCGTGTGCCAGCTCGACCCGACGGAGGACGACCCGTCGCTCAACTCGCTGTTCCATTACGGCGTAATCGGCGATGTGCTCCAGGTGATACAGCTTCCCGACAATACGAGCACCGCCATAGTGCGCGGCACCGCCAAATTCAAAATCACCGGCAAAGGCGCAGGCTCACTTTTGCCCGAGGCTCCGATAAGCGCTCAGGTGAAAATAATCAACGAGACCTATCCCAAGGAATCAGACAAGGAATTCTCGGCATTGTGCGACGAAATCAAGTCGACCGCTTCAAAGCTCGCGTCGGCCGGCAATGAGTCGCCTGTCGAGGTCGACCTGCTTTTCAACCTCTCCAACAGCGGCATGGGACGTGAGGAATTGGTCAACATGACCGCCACCCATGTGCCCATCGACATCAAGGTTAAGATGTCGCTGCTCGCCATGTACCGTCTGAAAGAGCGCGCGCAGACCCTGTTCAACGAGCTTGTCAAGCATGAGGAGATGCTGAGCATAGCCCAGACTGTGCATCAGCGTGCACGCGAATCGTTTGACGACCAGCAGCGCCGTGTATTCCTGCAGCGACAGATGGAGGCCATCGACCGCGAGCTCAACGGCGACGATAACGACGCCGATAATTTCAGAGAGCGGGCCGCGAAACTCACTATGCCCGAAAAAGCCGAGGCTCATTTCGAAAAAGAGCTTGACAAACTGCAGCGTCTCAATCCGCAGGCTCCCGACTACAGCGTGCAGTATGCCTATCTGGAAACGTTTCTCGAACTTCCATGGGGCATAAGCAACGAGCTTAACCGCGACTTCGGCAGAGCAGAAGAGGTGCTCAACAGCTGCCACTACGGACTGGAGAAGGTAAAGGAACGCATACTTGAGCAGATTGCGGTGCTGATGCACAATCCCGACGGCAAGTCACCGATATTATGCCTTGTAGGCCCTCCGGGAGTCGGCAAGACATCGCTCGGACAGTCGATAGCCGATGCACTCGGACGCAAATTCCAGCGCATATCGCTCGGCGGCCTGCATGACGAGGCCGAGATACGCGGTCACCGCCGCACCTATATCGGCGCCATGCCCGGACGCATCATCGAGGCGGTACGTCGCGCAGGCACCTCCAATCCGGTGCTCATGCTTGATGAGATTGACAAAATCGGCAATGACTACAAGGGCGACCCCGCCGCCGCACTCCTCGAAGTGCTCGACCCCGAACAGAACTTCCGTTTCCACGACAATTATATAGATGTGGATTTCGACCTTTCAAAAGTGCTTTTCATCGCCACGGCCAACACGCTCGAGACCGTTCAGCGTCCGCTGATTGACCGTATGGAAGTCATCGACCTGTCGGGTTATATCCTTGAGGAGAAAATCGCTATCGCACGCGACTATCTCATACGGCGTCTGCGCAAAGAATATAACCTCAGCTATAAAGAACTCCAGCTCAGCGACGATGCGCTCGCGCTTGTCATTGAAAGCTATACCGCCGAAAGCGGAGTGCGCCAGCTTGAAAAAGCGCTCGCTTCGATAGCCCGTAAGGTTGTCTACCGCACCATCAGCGAAAAAGAAGTGAAAATGCCGATTGAAAGCGCCGATATAAAAGAATATCTCGGTGTGGCCAAATACAGCAAGGACCGGTATGAAGGCAATTCATTCCCCGGAGTCGTTACCGGTCTGGCATGGACAGCCGTAGGCGGTGAAATACTCTTCATCGAGACATCGCTAAGCAGCGGCAAAGGTGAGAAACTTACCCTGACAGGCAATCTCGGCGACGTAATGAAAGAGTCGGCCATGATTGCGCTGCAATACGTTAAATCGCATGCCGACACACTCGGAATACCATACGAACGTTTTGAAAAAACCGACCTCCACATACATGTGCCCGAAGGCGCCATACCCAAGGACGGTCCGTCGGCAGGTATCACGATGGCAACTTCGATAGCCTCGGCCTTCACAGGCCGCAAAATAGCGGAACGTCTTGCCATGACAGGCGAAATCACCCTCCGCGGGAAAGTGCTGCCCGTAGGCGGCATAAAAGAAAAAATCCTTGCGGCAAAACGCGCCGGTATCACCGACATAATCCTCTCTACCGAAAACCGTAAGGACGTGGAAGACATAGCCGAAAAATACCGCGCCGGCCTGACCTTCCACTACGTCGACACCGTAAGCGAAGTCTTCGCCATAGCACTGGTATAAGAACATGCAATTTTCACCGAAATGAATAATATGATTTTTTCATGGGCAGAAGACCAGCAAGGAAAAATAGTGCACGTAGATAGCGTGCCTCAAGGCCTTAACTGTCGCTGTATATGCCCCCACTGCCATGAACGGCTTAAAGCTAGACATGGAAAAATCAGAGAACACGGCTTCGCACATCAAAGTAGGGACCGAGGAGCGAATCTAAGAATCTGCTATGAGGTCACAATGTATAAATTGGCCGAACAAATTCTTTTACAAGAAAAGAAAATACATGTTCCTTCATACTTTGGAATATTTAAAGATAGAGATTTTGAGTTTTCCGAGGTTTATATTGAGAACAAATTTAATCGATCTGATAAACAACCGGATATAATAGCCATTACTACTGATGGTAAGGAATATCTTATTGAGCTTACATTCAACTATAAGATTCTACATAATAAGAAAATAGACAACAAAAAGCTTAATTGTATTCAGATTGATTTATCATCACAAACACTAGAATCATTATATGATTTTCTCCTATACTCAACGGAGGATAGGAGGTGGATTAATAATCAGTATTACTTTGATAGTATTGAATCAGAATATTATAAAAGAAATAGATTTGTAAAAATCAAGGATGTTGACAGTTGTGCCAAATGTCCTATAAAAAATAATTGTTGCGGGATAAAACTAAATGGTAATCCATATCCTATTACAATTGAAAATAATGGGCACTACTATAGATTATGTAAAAATGAGGAATTTAAATCTATAACAAATCAAAAAAACATTGAAAATAGATTGGCAAAATCAGAGGATGAATTAGAATTAATTGAAACTGCCAAAATATCTCAAGATAAACGCACTTGTTTTATGTGTAAACGTAATCTTGCTTGGATGTGTAGGAGCGATGGGTATGCTCACTGTGGTTCATATTTAAGCATGGAAGTACCGAAAAATACACCTCCGGAAACCGCTCAAATCTGTGAAGGTTTTAGAGTCAAAATCAAAAGATAATATAGCCTATACTATATATAATGATCCGTTAAAAATTCAACATATCGGCTAAGCGGTTTCTGCCACTATG
>CAJLWO010000028.1 GCA_905210435.1 uncultured Bacteroidales bacterium | reverse complement strand
TTATGTTTATTTTATTGAATATCAGCAATTAATATCCGTTTTTAAGGGCTGACTATCTACGCTATGACAGACAAAAAAGTAGGCGATGGCGATGATAAACTTGTCAGATTGGAAATTCTTGCCGGGCAGGGAGACACTGCTGCAATGCACCGGCTGATAGAGTTCTATGATAAAAATTCATCTGTTTATGTTGAGGTGAAAGACGTTATCGGAGCTGATGGCACCGAATGGACTGCGGAAAAGGTTGACAGCCTCAATCTCGCAAATAAAAATAAAGCCGATATGACAAAACAGTATTCCGATAGATTGGAATATTGGCTTGAAAAAGGTATTGCAATGAATGACCCCGTGGCATTGGCTACAAAGGGTTTGCGGATGTATTATGAAGATGAAGCTAACGCCATTGTTTACCTGTCTAAAGCCGCGGATGAAGGAAATGCCCGGGCAGCGCTTTTCTGTGGATCGGCTTGCTTGAATCAAGGCAAGGGGGATGATGCGTTCAAATATCTGTCGATAGCTTACAGATTAGGAGCGCCAAGCGCAGGCTGGCATCTTGCCATGTGTTATTCCGCAGGTATCGGCACAGAACCAAACCGTGCGAAAGCAATTGAAGTCATGCGTCACGCCGCCTTACTGAATTATCCCGAAGCCGTATCCGAAATGCGCCGCATTGAACCCGGCAACAAGACCTGGCAGCACAAAGCCGACAGCCTCGAAATAGATTTTCCCGATTTTCCAATTATCACAAACTAGAATATGAGAGTTGGCGAGAACTCCAGCCTATCCGGGCTGCGTACAGACCTTTTGCACGTAATATGCACGTAAAAACAAAAGAAAGCGACTTAACTTGGTGGTTATTACCTTGTTAAGTCGCTTTTGTGGGTGCCCAGAACAGGCACACAACCGTGAAATTATAAGAAAATAAAAGAAAGTATATATCTATATATCAATATATTAAAATTATACCCATTCTCGTCATTTGGATGTTTTTGCCCTTATTTTTGCATTTGGTATACTTTTAGTACACCTTGAATCAAATATTTTTCTTAACTTTGCGGTGACATGATTCCAACCGAAACAGTGTACTTTTCGCCGGGTATACTCCCGGTGTACTCATAATTGCAGGTTGGAGAACCGAATACACTTAAAACCCTCTCCCTCTATGGCAAAGCTAAAGAAACAGACCAAGCAAAACCCAAAGCTCGAACAGCGCGAGCTGAAAGACGGACGCATTGCGCTCTACCTTGAATACTATCTCGGATGAAGCGAAGAGGTTGTGAAAGACGCCGATGGCAAAGTGGTGTATTACACCGAAGGCGCAATGAAGGGTAAACCGAAGAAGAAGGTTACTCATCTCCGCAAGAAAGAGTCGCTGCCTTTCTATCTAATTGCCAAACCGACTTCGCCGATGGAACGTCAGCAGAATCGTGAAATACTCGAAATGGCAGAGAAGATCCGTTTCGAGAAGGAGCAGGAACTGAAGGAGCAGCATACCGGTTTGCGCCTTGCAAAGCATCCAGAAGAAATCAACTTCTTTGACTACTTCCAGTCGTACATTGACAATTATACTAAGAAGGACGTTCGCCACATGCGCCGAGGTCTTGCCATATTCAAAGAGTTCCTGAAGGAGAAGAAAAAGTACAAGGCTTTTGTAGAAGCCATCCGTCCCGACCAGATTACAAAGGAGATGATTCGGGAGTTCGCCGAATATCTTCAGTCGCGGTTTACAGGCGAGGGCCCGCATACCCTATTCCAGCGGTTCAAGAAGGTGTTCAAGAAGGCGACCGAAGATGAAATCTTCCAGCGGAACCCATGCGAGGGAGTGGTTATCAGGATCGACAGTGAGCAGCTCAAGAAAGACATTCTCTCGATGGACGAGATCAAGCAGCTTGCATTGACGCATTACCCGAATGAAAATCCCGATATACGCCGGGCATTCCTCTTCTGCCTCTTTGCCGGGTTGCGGTTCTGCGATGTCAAAGACTTGACTTTCGCACAGGTCGATTTCTCTAACCGACTCCTCCGATTCAATCAGGCGAAGACTGCCGGACATAGCTCGGCAAGTTGGGTCAACATGCCGTTGAGCGATACTCATCTCAATCTCATGGGTGAGCCGAAGAACGGCGACAAGAACCAGCTCATCTTCCCCTTGCCTTCTCACACCATGTGCCTGAAAGCATTGCGCCACTGGACAGCTTGTGCCGGAATCGAGAAACATATCACCTGGCACTGCGCCCGACACTCATTCGCAGTAAATCTGCTCAACAACGGAGCCAACATCAAGACCGTCGCTTCGCTCCTCGGTCATGCCGGACTCAAGCACACCGAAAAGTACACCCGTGCCGTCGATTCTCTCAAACGCGAAGCCATCGACTCACTGCCGGATATTTTCTTCTAACACACCACGTTTGACTAAAAAATTAATACCTTTGTATATGGAATCTAACAATTCGCAACTCGTAATATACCAAACTCCGCAGGGTGATACTCGTATAGATGTAAGAGTCAAAGGCGAAACGATCTGGCTCACTCAACGTCAGATTGCGGAACTGTTTGGGACAAAAGTCCCGGCTATCTCCAAACACCTTAAGAACATCTTCGCATCCGGAGAACTCCAGGAAGATATGGTTATTTCCAAAATGGAAACAACCACTCGACATGGTGCAATAGCCGGGAAAACTCAGACCACAGAAACCAATTTCTATAATCTTGATGCTATCCTCTCGGTAGGCTATCGCGTCAATTCCAAGAATGCCACAGCATTCCGTATCTGGGCGAATCAGGTATTGAAACAATATCTCCTGCAGGGTTACGCCATCAACGAAAGGGTCGCTGTGCAGAAATATGACGAGTTGAGCCAGTTGGTAAAGGTATTGGGACGCACAATTCAGAATCAGGAGAAACTGACAGAGGACAGTCGCTCGTTGCTCGATGTCGTTGTCGATTACACATACGCACTCGACACTCTCGACCGCTACGATTATCAGGAGTTGAAGATTGAGGACACCACCGGTAAAGAGGCGTTCCATGCCACATACGAAAACGCAATGGAAGTCATCCGCGAACTTCACGAGAAATTCGGAGGCAGCACATTGTTCGGCAACGAGAAAGACGATTCCTTCAAAAGTTCCATCGGACAGATTTACCAGACATTCGGCGGCGTTGACCTCTACCCGTCAGTCGAGGAGAAGGCAGCTATGCTCCTGTATCTCGTTACCAAGAACCACTCCTTCAGCGATGGCAACAAACGCATTGCCGCCACACTGTTCCTGTGGTTCCTCAACGGCAACGGCATCCTTTATAATGAGGATGGCACCAAGCGCATCGCCGACAACACCCTTGTTGCCCTCACTTTGATGATCGCAGAAAGCCGCACCGAAGAAAAAGATACCATGGTCAAAGTCATCGTCAACCTAATCAATAAAAACAATTAATACTATTTCTTGCTCGGCATTATTCCTGTATGAGTCCAGTTCATCGGCATATATAATGCCCTGAACAGCATTTGAATATGTTTATGTCTCGGTATCTCTTAAAAATATTTCCATATATTATACCTTCTAAAAGTGTAATATAAAGTATAATATATGGTATACGGATATATACGAGTTAGTTCCGACAAGCAGACCGTCGAGAACCAGCGTTTCGAGATAAATAACTTCTGTGAGCGCGAAAATCTGACCATTGATGGTTGGATTGAGGAAACAATTTCAGGCACTAAGGCCTATAATAAACGTCAGCTCGGGGTGCTCCTGAAACGTATACAGAAAGATGACCTGATAATCTGTGCCGAGCTGTCACGCCTCGGCAGAAACCTCTTCATGATTATGGAGATACTCAACATCTGCATGACAAAAGAGGCAAAGGTATGGACAATCAAGGACAACTATCGTCTCGGTGATGATATCCAATCGAAAGTGCTTGCATTTGCCTTTGGGTTGTCGGCCGAGATTGAACGCAATCTTATCTCTCAGCGCACAAAAGAAGCATTGGCACGAAAAAAAGCAGAAGGTGTAACCCTCGGTCGCCCTAAAGGTCGTAAGAGTTCTCCTGACAAATATAAACTGAGCGGAAAAGAAACACTTATTCGTGAATTACTGAAGGAGGGTGTATCAAAACGGAAAATAGCGAAGATATGCAAGGTTGATAGGAATACCCTTGCGCGTTTCATCAAACTGATGGAGGAAAAATGAGCGATTTCGTGCGGCAAAACGCCGTGGCCACCGATTTTGACACCTCCGACTCATGGGTCATCCTATCGCCCATAGAGCAGAGCATCAAGCGCAAAATCGAAGCGATGGGTACTCCGCTTAAAGACTGGGATATTCAAATCAACTATGGCATTAAGACCGGATATAACGAAGCATTTATAATTACGACAGAGAAACGTGATGAAATACTCTCCAATTGCGCCGATGAGGATGAACGTAAGAGAACGGATGAACTTATTCGACCCATTCTTCGTGGCCGCGACATCAAGCGTTACGGCTACGACTGGGCAAATCTGTGGCTGATTGCCACTTTTCCGGCGAAAAACTACGACATTGAGCAATATCCTGCCGTTAAAAATTATCTGCTATCGTTTGCAGAACCTATACTTCGTGAAGCTGGTTTAGATTGGGTCGCAGATGACCATCTAACTGAT
This sequence comes from uncultured Bacteroidales bacterium, assembly GCA_905210435.1. Classification (GTDB taxonomy): domain Bacteria; phylum Bacteroidota; class Bacteroidia; order Bacteroidales; family Muribaculaceae; genus JAGBWK01. The sequence goes on along the minus strand of CAJLWO010000028.1, from coordinate 26,731 downwards.
TATTGCTATCAAAAGCTTGCTCAAACTGGACTGTATATTGAAATAGCTGGACAAAGAATCCGACTTGGTTCTGAAGATGAGAAAGCTCGTAAAAAGACCTCAAACAAATGGTTTGAAACTCAGGATAGCATTAGCTATTGGGACGATTTTTCTAAGCCAAAAATCGTTTGGAAACGTATTGGTTCAATTCTTCGATTCTCTTATGATGATAGGGGTTGCTTTGGTCTTGATAGTACATGTTTTGCCACTGGGTCGCAATTATCCTACCTCGCTTGTGTCCTAAATTCCAAGATTGGGCATTATCTCCTAAAAGACTCGCCTTGCACGGGTACCGGAGATTTGCTTATAAGTGTGCAAGCAATTGAGCCACTGAAGATTCCAGTGTTGTCAAATAACTCCTTTGACGAATTGCTATGTCGTATTTTGTCAGGGTCAAAGAATGCTGAGACTAACGCATTTCACGCAATTTCAGATTTGTATGATTTTAATCAGGAAGAACGTGAATATATTTTGATGAGATGAAATTAATCTCTTCAGCCGTAAAACTAAATGCAATACGCCACTCTGCTAAAGATGTTGGTAATCGGATTTCTTCAATAAACTGTCTTAACCATCTCCACCCAGTTTCGTCAAATTTGGTACAGATGACATCTAATTGATATAGTGCTATTTGTGAATTTAGAAGAGTACATAATTTCTGCAATGCCGCTGTTGACAAAGAATTGGATGTAAGCAGATAACCTGTATTACCCAAAAATCTGTTTTCAAAATCCATTGAAAATGCACTTCCTCGACGACAAAGTTCTTGATAGACGATTTTTGGCTTAGAAAAATCGTCCATCAAGATATCACTTGTTCTTTACTATAGAATTAAAGTAATCTTCTATATATCGCTGCTCATCAAATGTAAAACCATAAAATTTGTAGAACCAGCTATTAATATTATAAGAGTTGATAGTAGTATTAGATACGGAGAGCATATTCTCAATTTCAATATTTTGAGAATGGGAAAGATGAGGTGCAAAAATCATCTCAACGGTATATTTCTTCCATCGAATTGTGCCCTCTCCAGTTCTTGGGCCGAGTTTTGAAAAGTACCATTCCGCAGGTGATGAGTTAAGAAAGCCATAAAGGCACAGGACTTCTTCACCCACGAGTAAAAAAGTAGTCGCTTCTGGCACATAGCTTCCATTTGAATCGTAGGCAAATTTACTCCTATCTGAGATTTCACCCCAAATCAATTTTGGTTTATTGAAATCGTCCAAATAAGCGCAGTTACGAAGGTTGTAAGGTGTGTCTCCTTTATCAGCTCTTGTAGATATTTTATCCCAATACTGGTCAAGATGTGCCTTTACTGCCGGATAATCTTCGATGTGAATGCGGTCAAGTTTACCCTTTATGCCATTGTGGGTGTTGATTAGCCACAGGTCGGCCCAGTCGTAGCCGTAACGCTTGATGTCGCGGCCACGAAGAATGGGTCGAATAAGTTCATCCGTTCTCTTACGTTCATCCTCATCGGCGCAATTGGAGAGTATTTCATCACGTTTCTCTGTCGTAATTATAAATGCTTCGTTATATCCGGTCTTAATGCCATAGTTGATTTGAATATCCCAGTCTTTAAGCGGAGTACCCATCGCTTCGATTTTGCGCTTGATGCTCTGCTCTATGGGCGATAGGATGACCCATGAGTCGGAGGTGTCAAAATCGGTGGCCACGGCGTTTTGCCGCACGAAATCGCTCAAATTTTTGAGGATATCTTTATGCTGTTTACTTCCGGATACAGCTTGTGTCTCATGGCGATTGCCTTCCTTGGAAAAAAGGAGTATGTTGGTATCAACCGTTGCGCTGTCGAATACTTGAATACCGCCGAAATCGAGTAGCAACTTCGGGTTTGTTTTCTTGGCAAGGAATTGTCGGAGATCTTTGCCATATCCAGCTCTCATCCATTTGTTGGATGTGATATAGCAAAGATGTCCATTGTTCTTTAGCATACGCCATCCCTGTTCATAGAATAGGCAATATATGTCACCGGTACGGGCAAATGATTCAAATTTACAACCCTCATAGAGCTTTGCAAGCAAGCCTCCATTGCCTTGAAGCTGAATGTAAGGGGGATTACCAATAACAATGTCGAATCCACCGTTTTCGAAAACATCGGTAAACCATGTATGCCACAAGAAAAACTCTGAATTTTCTGACGGATCCATCCCAGTTGGGAGTGTAAGACCTTTGGCAAATAGTTGACGGCGTACATTCTTGATTATATCGTTGAAAAGTTGAGCACGTCTCGTATGGTCAGATGTCCCATAGTACAGCCTTAGGTCGGACACGAGACTCTCTCTTTCAGAATCATCGGAATCAAAAAGAGAGGCGTGTGAATTGGCCTTGGTCATATCAGCAAGGGTGATACCATTATAGCTTTCTAACAGTGAGTTGCCCTGCATGATTTTGAAATGCAAGTTAGGAAGAGGTTGTGGTTCTTTTTCATCCACCACCATTGCAAGCCAAAAACGGAGACGGGCAATATCAACAGCACCCTTCTCAATATCAACGCCATAGATATTCTGCTCCATGATATGACGCTTAACAGTGCCAAGCTGATTTGTATTTATACCCAAAGCTACATACAGTTTGGCAAGCAGATTCACCAGGCCCATTGGAAATGCTCCGGAACCAATTGCAGGGTCGCATATCTTGACCGATTTTAGTCTGTCGCGAAGGTAAATTCTTTGTTTGTCAGATAAGCCATCTCTATTCAATTTTTCTACGAATGAACGGATAAGCTGATTGCCTTCAGCAGAGAATATATCGTCCTGAAGATAGGCGATAAGAGATTCGCGGCACATATAGTCTACAATCTCTTTTGGAGTATAGAATGCGCCCTTGTCCTTGTTATCTTCAAGAAGATTTTCGAATATCCGACCAAGCATTTCCGGATCAATACCTATTTCGGCATCCTCTGTATCATTTTCATCAATAGTGAAGTTGTAACTGTTGAGAAATCCAAAAAGTTTTTCGAAATATGAGGCCGGGAATACACATCGTTCCGGATCAACGTCATCTTTTTCAAAGAGGCCGCCATTTAGATATGGTATATCTTCGCTTCCCGGAAGATTTTTGGAAGATTCAGGACGCAATTCCGGTTTGGTATTCAATAAATCAAAGAATAGCGGCTCCAACACACCGTCAAGGAAGTTGTCTTTTTTATCGGAGTTGATGAAAAGGTCGTGCATGTAGTTCTTGTTGCCAGCCATCCAACCTTTACGCTGGAGGAAGTAAAGGAATACAATGCGACCAAACATCTTCTTGATATAGTCACGTACCAGCTTCTCATCGGAGGCAAAAGTGTTGGCAAACAACTCGCTTTCTTCCGTTTGTTTTTTCTCAACCCATTTCCCCTTTTCTTTGACATACCGTTTACCTGTTATGTATTGCACAAAATCAGCATAAAGCTCGCGGTATTCATCAAAGAACTGCTTGCTAAGAGCGTCTACCGAGAATGTATCCCGGAGGTTCGAGAAGTCAATCCCCTTTGTCTGCAACGCGAGGAAACGCTCTGCCGGTGTGTGATACTGCATTGTCGGGTCTCCGAAAACATAAGAGTAACGCTTAGGAGTTGTAGCAGCATCTTTTATGTCGCATATAAAGGAAAGTCGCCAGTTCTCTGAATCGTCATAAACCACGAGTGCCGCATCGAATTCCCCATAGGATACGTTGATGAATTTCTTTACGAGATTGCGGAGCCCCACACGGCGGTTTGTAACGCTGCCGTCTGTAACATCATACCGAAACAGACCGATTGAATAGCCATCCGGCGTATCAATTGAGCCAAGAAAAAATCCTTGTAACTTTTCTTCCGAGTCTGAAATCTGCTGAGGGGAAACGCGCAGACGATTTGCATGGAAGAGATTGATCAACAATTCCTGCCATGTCTCAGCTGAGAACGGAGATTTGAATATTTCCTTTAGCGATGTTTTATTATATGATACCATGATGTTGGTCAGATGAATGTTTCGGAGATTATGATTTTGGGATCGCTTATATCCTTTTTAACGGAGTCGCTTGAGATATTAGTGTGATACTCATCAACTAATTCTCTTATCGTTTTTTGTAGTTTATATTCCGATTCACGGATTTTAATTCTATCGTTCTTATATTCTTGTGATATAGTTTTCAACTCTCTCGGAAGTTGTGAATAAGTGCCCTGTCCGAGATAACCACGTAGAATCTTCACATTAGCGGTTATGGTCGGGTCTGTAAACACCTGTAATAGTGTCCGTAGAAATTTATCGGCCACCTGTGCTGTTTTGTCAAGGGTTGCGACATCAACCTTTTCATCGTCATGTGTCTCAATAACAGTCTGACGGTATTTGTCCAACGCTCGATTTACCTGCTGGTAATGAGAATTGTCTTCCGGGATAAGAACCGGTTGCTCATCCGGTCTTGCCTTTAGATAGCGGACGGCAGTCAAAAAGTCTATCGGTTCAGGATTGCCGGCACTGACAAGATAAAATTCAGTCTTTACCTCCGAAGATACGAAAACGATGGTCTTTCCATGATGCTTGCTTGAATCGCGTCCGACACGACTTTTCAAAGGCAACCCCTTGATTTTATGATATAATTCACGGTCGTTATTATAGAGGTCACGCAGTTCGCGTAATAAAGCAATCTTTTTGTCGATGCTGTCCCTTACGTTGCTGTCAAACAGTTTGAACTCTTTTACAATCTCTTCCCTTGAATATATCTGTGCATCCTCGCCATAAGCCGAGTGAAAACTCTGGAGCTTTATCAACGCGTTCTTGTAAAGCTGGATTTCCTTGTCACCTTGCTGAGACGGATAGAACATGAAGTTGTAGATGTTGGGAGCAACAGAGCCAATTCGGTTTACACGACCTATACGCTGCATCAGACGAGAGGCATTCCATGGAGAATCGTAATTTACAATGACATTTGAACGATGAAGATTCACGCCTTCAGCAAGGACATCGGATGTTAGAATAATGTTGAAATCATCCTTCTGTTCATCAACAGGCACATTTGCATCGAAATTAGCTCTAACTTGAACTTTCTTTTTATTACGATTGGATGCTGTTATCAATAAGACATCTACTCTTCCCCTAGTATTGTGAAGATAATCGTATAAGAATTTAATTGTATCTACACTTTCGGAGAATACTACAAGCTTACCTGTCGGATTTATATCCGGTGATAATAGGACATTTTGTAGACTATTGATAAACAGTTCAAGTTTAGGGTCATCTGAAACTTGCGACCAATCGTCATTGAGTTTTTCAAGGATTGATTGGTCCTTTTTAAGCATCTCAATGAATTCGGGCTGGAAGTCAGAAGCATGGTAGAGTATGTCATCTTTACTATATCCCTTTCCCATTGCCAGTTCAAGAATTTCGTCAAGCTCCATATCCTTTGCCTGTAATGCTTTTACATTCAAATCGGGAGCAATAATTACTTTATCCTGCTCAAACATCTTTATCATGTCTGAGGTTATTCGCAACAATGTCGCCAATGACTTTTTGAAAGCATGGAAACTACTTTCAAGCCGTTTGACCATATGTACTTTATATATACCCGCAAGACTTTGGCTTATTTGTTTTGCGCGTGGGTATCTGTCTCTAAACTCAGGATTGAGGAATTCTATTGCGCGATATCTTGAATATCCTATGTGGTTAGGATTTTCTTCATCAGTTAGGGCAGACAATGTTGCATAAAACTTCTCGCTTAACGAATCTCCCAAAAGATAGGTCAACTCATTAGGAGGAAGTATATGAGGAAAAATTATACCCTGTTCTTCCAAATCATGACGATAATCCGGGTCGTTGAGAATATTATTTCGGGTACGACGGATTGTGACTTTATCTATAACCTCATCACGAATGGAAGCATAAATTTTCTCCACATCAACAGTCACATCTCTTTTATCGCGCTCTCGCATCAGTTTCTTGTAATCCGATATTTTGGGTACAAAGAATGCCTTAAGATTAGGAATGCCGTCGATGGTGCATTGCTGGCTGTCTTGGAACAAAAGTAATTGATTCAAAAGGTCCTCAGGTCGGTTATTTAGGGGTGTAGCTGAAAGTAGCATCACTTTTTTGCGTGAGGACTTGAGAAGCCCTTGATTAGAGCAGGGGGCTTTGCAAATCTTTTGCAACTCATCATATTTTCCTGAAAGGTCAGACCTAAAGCCATGCGCTTCATCAACTATGATAAGGTCTAACTCTTCTTTATCTTTATACTGATCTTTGCCATCAATAATTTTCTTTAAACTGCCATTTGTAATAAACTGCGCTTTCTTGCTAATGCCAAACAACTTGAAAGTGCTACGCCAGTTTTCTTCAAGAGCCGGAGGATAAATAACCAAAATATTGGTATTTTTACCATTAGCTTCAATGAATCTTTTTGCGATCATTGTTGCGATCATTGTCTTGCCCAGACCAACAACATCAGACAGGAACAATCCATTATGCTGAAGCAGCATCTGATAGCCCTGAATGACCGCATCTTTTTGATACTTAAGTTCTTTTACTCCATCAGGAAGTTGGATTGTAAAATCATCTTCTACCTGATCTCCAAATGCTTCAATGAGAACCTTAATGTATAATTCGTATGGAGTCGGTTGATACCCGAGATAAGTCTGTCTTTTGTATGTGTCTATATCATCGGCTGTTATAGGAATAGACTCATTCCATAACATATAAAACTGCTCGTGACAATAGTTCACATCGTCAAAATCTTTCATCGCCACGTTTAATTCATAACGGGGCGCTAAAGTAATACCTAATCCAGATTCTGAAATATTCGACGATCCCATAATTACCCAACCATCCGAGTTAGGAGTATGAGATTGGGGTAAACAAAGGTAGAATTTGGCATGGAGATTCTTTGAGGGATGAATCCTCATTTGTAATCTTCCCGAAACAAGGTCTTCGCACATCTTGAGTATGCCACGTTCTATATCCGGAGAATAATGAGCATTTACAATATCTTCTGCAAAATCCGAACTGAATATTTCTCGAGCCTTATCCTCATTTTCCAACATCAATAATGCCTTATTATGCCTTCTGAAAATGTTATCAATATTGATGCCAACCAGTATTTTAATCTCTGGCACATCGCCAAGTTCTTCTCTAAGTTTGAAGTAACCTGATGAGCGAAAGAAACCGATAACTGCAAGGAAGCGGTCAAATGATGCCATTTCTGATGCTATCCCTTGTAATTTAAGGAATAGAGTATTAGATGGAGTATTATTGAAGAACTTAGTGCTCATATAATAAAAAAACTCCGTGGCAGTTTTCTGAAAGGCAGACCGAGCCTGTAACGACTACCCGGGAGTTTCGCAATTTGATTGGTTTGGTGGCATCGCTGCCTGTTGATTTAAACCGATTCGGTCATCTTCAGAATTTTATGGTTACTATATCGCAAAATTAGCGATTTTTATTGAGACTACAATCGAATATGCTGAGAAACATAAACGCATAAGAGCCAATATATAAATATCGGCGCGGTTGGTAAAAAATGTTGGAAAAAGGAGCTTATATTTATATGGATTTCGGGGCAAATGGGTGAATGGTAGGGAGAAAGAGCATATATAAATAATCGCCCCATTTGTAAAGATTGTGAATATCTGGCTGACAGGCTTTTACAAGCAAATCTATTTGCATAATTTTGCCGTTGTATTGATACGATGTCAATTGCAGAGACATCTTTTCAGATGGTGAACACGGGAATGCCTGCAACACTTCCCCGACGACCATAACCGCTAATAATTCATATCATGGCGGACAATTCTAATCTTCAATCAAATCAGGCTGCCAACGCGGTACCTGTCTCACCCCTCAAAGAAATCCTCACAATCGAGGAAGCTGCCGAATTTCTCAATGTGTCGAAAAGCTACCTCTACAAACAGACAAGCGCACAGGCGATTCCCCATTACAAGCCGACCGGCAAGCGGTGTTATTTTAAGCGCAGTGAGCTTGAGGCATGGATTCTCGCCGGAAGAATCTCGACCAAGTCTGAAATCGCGCAACGGGCGAATGCCTATTGTCTCAAGACCCGGAAGTGATGTGCGCCGAGATTATCTCTTTCAATGCGGAACTGTCACCACCAATCTACGGACTCCCGGCAACGATGCAGAGGATAATCCGTGAGGTGTCGGAGAAGCGTCAGGCTGCCATTGACTTTGCACTCGGCCCGGCACTTGGAGCCGCAAGCATAGCTATCGGAAGCCGGATTGTGCTCAATGCATACGGTTATAGCAATCGACTAAATCTGTGGATAATGATGATTGGTCGGAGTACGGCTAACAAGACTGCACCGATGAAGGACATCTACGCACCGTTGTACAAAATCAACAATCGTCTGTTTGATGAATACATCGCGAAGGTTGAAGCCGTGAAAGCTGAGAGAGCAGCCGGAAATGACAAGCCGCTTCACAAGACCAGTCAAATTCTGATTGAGGATTCCACACCCGAAGCATGCAATCAGGCTCTGGAAGACAACCCGCACGGACTTCTCAACAGCCGCGAGGAACTGACGGCACCCATCGGTGACATCGGGCGATACGGCAGTAGCGGTGAATTGAGCGCATTGCTATCCTTGCGTGACTGTACTCCGTTCTCCTCCAACCGCAAAGGTGAAGGACTGAAAGTCATAAAGGCACCGTTTTACTCGTGGGTGAGCGGCATTCAGCCGGGAATGTTGAAACCGACATTTGACAATCCGAAATTTCTGTCGATGGGATTCCTCAACCGATTCCTGGCATTCTATCCCACCGATATGCCGAAACGCACGGCACGGAAATCGCTGGAGGCCGTAACGATTAACCCTGTTGTAATTGAGGCTTGGGACAAGCTTGTCATCGACACATATAATAATGTAGCGTCATCAGTGATAACCGCTTCTGAATCGGCGATAGATGTATACTGTCATTTCGTTGAAAACTCGTTCAGGGCAGATGAAGCATCGGCAACTGATTACGAAGCATCCATCTGGGGAAAGTTGAGAATCTATGTTCTCCAACTCGCCGGAATTGCATGCGTGATGAATGCCGTCGAACAAGGAACGCAACCGTCAGTTATCACTGCGGAGCAGATGAGTTGGGCGATTGATGTGGCATACTATTCACAGGCATCCCAAATCCGTATGTTGACGGACATAATTGGTTCGACTAATACAACTTCACAACTCACCAACAAGGAACTGATGCTATTGCTGGAGAGCCGGTTTCCGAATCTGGTAAAGTCAAAGCTTGCAGAAGCAATCGGTGTAGATCCTCGTCAGGTTCGGCGATGGATGAATGAATAACGATGTCCTACGTCCTATGTCCTGCTCAAAATCCTCTCGGTAGGTCGTAGAACATAGGACAGAACAAAACAATTTTATCAGCTCATGAATATTCTTGAAACTCCTATAACGGTATTCGACAGCGTTACATCGACTAACGGTCGTGTCGAATCACTTGCCGAATTCCTCAATGATGCGTCGTCGCATCAGCATATCCAACAAATCCGTATGACCGAGGACAAGGCCGAGCGCACACGACTCAAATCCGATCTGCCGTGTGCTACCATTTCGGCAATCTGCCCGGACGGGCGTAAAGCTGATGATGCCGTCGAGCACACAGGCCTGATGTGCATAGACATTGACGGGCAGGATAATCCCGAATTTGGAAGTGGTGCCGAATTGAAAGCCGAGGTTTACAAAGTTGCGGAAGTGGCATATTGTTCGCTCTCGGCGAGCGGTAAAGGATGCTTCGCCATCTTTCGGTTGTCGCATCCCGAAAATCACCTCGGACACTTCCTGGCACTACAACGACTGTTCAAGTCGCGCCTCGGCATAGTTATAGACGGACAGTGCAAGGATGAGAAGCGACTTCGATTCGCCTCTTATGATTCGGAACCATATGTCAACGATAACGCCGAGCCATTCCGAATAATAGATGCGGCAACTAAACCAAAACTTAATCCGACAAAAACAACAGTTGCATTGGGACAGCGGACTTGGGATGAAAGTCCGGAAGCAACACTTGACAAAGTGGCGCGTCTAACCGAAGAGGTTGTAAGACGAGGAATCGATCTCACAGATGGATATAGTAACTGGGTCGAAATCGGCATGGCATTGGCGAATCTTGGAGAGGCAGGACGAGAGTTCTTCCATGCCGTCAGTTCAGTTTACCCCGGCTATGACCGGGCAAAGTCCGATACGAAGTTCACAAATCTTCTCAGAACGACCCGAAAGGTGACAATCGCCACCTTCTTCCACCAATGCGAGGCCCACGGCGTCACACTCGATAGTAACGATTGACAGAACCCAATGCGCTTGCGCGAATTTAGCCTGTTACCGCATTACCCGGCATCGGGGTAGCCTAATACCCCCTTCGGATTAAAATTCCTCAGAGAGTTGCCGCATCGGCAGTGTCTGAGCAAGCTCCTGAATGGCGATTTTTCGTATGTGAATAGCCGTAGATCCGTCAAAATGGCTCTCAAAAGGCGTAGGTTCCCGAATGTGCTGCTTTGGCGTAGGCTTGCCGTATAAAATCCAGCATGGGGAGCCTACTTCCCCCTGCGGGCATTTGCGACAACTTCCGTTGCCGAATCCAAGCCTACTGCGAGCATGGTTTTATATGGCAAGAAGGCGATTATGCTTGCTGGGTTTACTCCAAGTCTGGTTGGTCAATGGTATGGCTCTCTTATTCGGCTGCGGCATACGGCAATTCAGTTTGGCAATTAACCGACTCGGCAGCATACCCAAAGTTGAGAATCTCTATCCGATTATAAAAGCTCGGCAATTCGATGTGAAATTCAGAAAAGATAAACCGAATTTCGTTATCCGAAAAGTCAGGCTATAATTTGAAACTCTAATAGACACACCTGAATTGGTCGGCAGCACAGGATTTCAAAGGCGAGTTTCGACTATTGGATTATAGAATGGAGATCGCAACCATTGTTGCGATCAATCAGATTATGCAGTTGCCACATTCAATTCAAATCCGATATGACATCACACAATCGTCTTACCGAACTTTCGAGTGGCGCATGATTTGGCATCGGGCTAAAAATGTTGCCATATCGCAATACGAAAAGTTATTCCGACCGATAAAGCATCATGCGAAAAAATTTGTCGATTCTTTCTTTTCGTGGCTTACTTTTGCAGTACACTTTCGCATTGAGTACACTTTTAGTACACCTGAGAAATAAGAAACCCCTTGAAAATCAGTCGATTATCAAGTGGTTGGAGTGCCCAGAACAGAACTCACATTATTTCTTCCTATTTCTTCCAATTACATTCTAAATATACAGTATAACAACGCATTACAAATATGTTAAAGTTATTACGGGGCACTAAAATGAGGTAGAAAGTAAAAAAATTGCCCGTAGATTTGCCCGTAAAAATTATTGTTTGTAAATTTGCACATCGAAGATTTTCAACCTCAAAAGCGCTGTTAATTATGGCATCCTTCCGATTCGAGCTTAATGATAAGCCGACCAAAAACAAAACGTATGTGATCTATCTGCGTGTGACCGTGAACGGGAAACGTAAGAAAATCAAAACCAATATTGAATTATCTCGTCCTTCTGACTTCAACGCGAAATGCAAGGGCGAGAATTGGGTGCGCGGCAGTGTGCGCGACGCAAAAAAGCTGAATGCTGAACTTGCCGACATCTTGGCTAAAGCTAAAGAAACGTATAAAGAGTTGGATAAATCCGGTGAAGTCTCAACTGTTGCTATCGCCCGTGAGATGAACACGGAGGTTGTAGTGCCGTCATTCATGACGTTTGCGCGAGAACGTGCTCAGATGATTTACGACAAGGGCAGTTGGCGCAACTGGCGTAAGTATTGCGGACTCATCAACAAACTTGATGCATTCCGAAAAAAACGCCGTATGGCTGATATTACAATCGAAGACCTGACGGTTGACCTGTTAACAAAGTTCGACAACTTCCTCCATAAGTGGGAGAACGAAAAGGAGAAAGGCAAATTGCTCCACCCAAATACAATTGAGGTGCAGTTCAATATATTTCGCACATTGGTCAACCGTGCCATTGAATGTGGCATCATGGACGCTTCAAAGAATCCGTTCCTTGTTTTCAAATATCATGGCGTCAAGACCGAAAAGGAAAAACTGGAACCGGCTGAGATGGACCGCATCATCGATTTGGAGTTGGAAGAAGGCTCACTTATCTGGCATGTCAAGAATTATTTCTTGTTCAGCTACTATTGCGCCGGTATTAGAGCGGCTGACTTGATTCAGTTGCGCTGGCGCAATATTACGGAATCGGGCCGCCTTCATTATCAGATGGGTAAGAACCATAAGGACCGAGACCTTATACTCGTGCCTCAAGCAGTTGAAATTCTTAAACATTATCATCATGACGGCGTCAAGTCTGACGAGTATATCTTTCCACTGCTCGACAATGACGCGCTGTATGCAAAATATGTTACATTGGCCGATAAGGACAGAATGAAACCCGAACTGGTGCATGAACTTTACCGTCATGTGTCGGCAAAGAATGCGCTTATAAACAAGTATCTGAAAAAGATTGCCGATAAGGCTGAGGTCACGACCAATCTAACTATGCACATGAGCCGTCATGCCTTTGCACATATAGCGCAGGAGGCAGGAACCGAAAGTGGGGCTATCAAAGACATTCTCGGGCACAGCAATCTTGCCACAACTGAACGATATATGGGCAGTTTTAATACAGCTCGTACTGATGCGACCCTTTGCAATCTTTTTGCCAAGAAGGAAGAAGAGCAACCTAAGGAGTCTGCGGACGAAGTTAAAGAAGGAATGTCTAAAGAAGAACAAGCAATCGCTTTGCTCAAAGGATTGACGCCCGAACAAATTATGGCTGTCATTGCGGCTATAAACAAGTGACAACCGATAATTCACAAATTATCACTAACTTTGCATATCAAACACTCCGCACCTACCAATGAATAAAGCGACTAATTATATAAATGAACTGAACGAACTTGATGAGCATGTCAAGATTGAGGCCAAACAATGCACCACAAAAATTGATAAGAGCGTGCTCGAAACAATTTGTGCATTCTCCAATGAACCCGATTTGGATGGAGGCACAATCTTAATAGGCGTATCCGAGACATTCGACTCGGCAAAACCGTATGAAGTAACTGGAGTTGAAGACCCAGACAAACTTCAGAAGGATTTGTCGTCGCAGTGTGCATCAATGTTCAATCATCCGGTTAGGCCAATTGTGACGGTTGAGTCTATAGAAGGGAAGCGCGTAATTGTCGTAGAGGTTCCGGAACTCGATTTCAAAAATAAACCATTATTTTTCAAGAACGAGGGATTGCCACGCGGTGCCTGGAGAAGAATCGGATCAACCGACCAGCGATGCACAGAGGAAGATTTGCATGTATTCTATACCGAAGCAGACAACTTCGACACCGCTATCGCTGAGGATACCGATTTGGAAGACCTTGATGAGAACGCAGTGAGAATATATCGAGAACTGCGGGCAAAGGTCGACCCTGATGCTGAAGAATTGAAATTGCCCGACATTGAGATGCTACGTTCACTCAAGGCTGTCAAGAAAACAAAGGATGGTAGTTGGAAACTGACAAATACCGGATTGTTGGTATTTGGTAAACAGATGTCGCTACGGCGAGAGATGCCCGCTGTCAGAGTTGACTATATCCGTGTTACCGGCACGAAATGGGTTGAGGACCCATACAATCGTTTTCAGTCGATTGATATGCGAGGCTCGTTGTTGCTGATGGTTAATCGTGCGTTCAATGCTGTAGCCGACGACCTGCCAAGAGGTTTCTCAATACCGGCAGGCAGCCTGCAGGCCCGACGCCCGCTTAGTATTCCTGAAGATGCTTTGCGCGAGGCAATTGTTAACGCATTGGTACATCAGTCGCTTCGAGTTCACAGGCCTATACAGATTATCAGATATTCAAATCGTATCGAAATAATCAATCCCGGTTTCTCATTGAAACCCGCAGAAACACTTGGTGAACCTGGGTCGGAAATGCGTAACCCAACAATCGGCTCCATATTCCACGAGACTAAACTTGCCGAGGCAAAAGGTACCGGTATCAGCACCATGCGCCGATTGATGAAAGAAGCTGGAATGATGCCACCTACGTTTGATTCGGATTGCGGTCGCAACACATTTACAACGCGAATACTCCTGCATCATTTCATGCCGGAGGAAGATGTTCGTTGGCTTGCCTCAAACAGACTTTTGGCAGAATTGAATGATGCTCAAAAGACCGCAATCATTTTCCTGCGAGAGGTTGGCGCTATTGATAATATAACTTATCGGCAGCTCTCCGGTGTCTCGGCCCGTGAAGCCAGTGCTTCGCTGAAGAGGCTCGAAACTCGAGGTCTGTTGAAAATGAATGGGCAAGGCAGGAATACTTATTATACTCCATCGGTGGAGTTGAATGAAATGTATGCGGCCAATGGAGCATCCTCTATATCTAATAATGCAACCTCCGCTCCTAATAATGCAACCCCTGTATCTAATAATGCAACCTCAGTTCCTAAGGATGCAACCTCAATTTTAGCCACTTTGCCCAAAGAAATAAGTCTGAAAATAAACTCTTTGGGCAAAAGAGTTCCATTAAGCACGCTTGAGGCATTGACCATTGAGTTATGCACAATTAGGCCGTTTTCCATTGAGGAACTTGCATTATTGTTGCAAAGAACCGTAAGTCATATTAGGAATAAAGTCTTGCCCCCATTGCTTTCAGATGGAAGCGTACGTTTCACCATCCCCGAGATGCGCAACCATCCGAATCAGAAATACACTGCTGTAAATCATGAATAAAGAAGAAAAGAAAGGCTACGGCATAGTAATACCGGCAGAATGGAAGGCATCAGACTTCAACGGAAGTTTGGATGATTTGTTTGCCCAAATTGTAGACCTTGATATTAAAGCTTTCTATCGCATGGCTGAAAGTACCGACATTGATTTGGAATTGCTGAAAAATGCCGGATATGAGTATCAAGGTCCTTCGGCTATAGCCTTATATGAGTTGGAAAATTTTCTTACCGACCATATTGGTAGAGCCAGATTTATGAGTTATCTTCGTTCTATGCCATCGGTAAGTCAATACATGAAGAAAGATTTCGACTATGTACTCGGTCTTTATAATCGCGATAATGATATTTTGAGTAAATACTATCCCGACGACTATGCTGAGGTATTGACACAGGAAGTTGAAGAAATGCCGACAACGAATAATCCGCTGGGATTGAAATTAATGAGATTATTTATTGATGAGTTTCAGGATGAGAAAACTGCGGCTCGTCAAGCAGTGCTTGATAGATACGGTGAACGCTTCAATTCCCTGTTTGTCTTCGAACAATTTGCTTTGAGTAGGAATATTGGGGAATGGTATAAAAACGAAAATCCATACAAAATAGCAGATATTGAGTTGTGCGAATCTCTTCAGGAGCTTATGAATGTTTATCGGCTCATGAGAGATGGAGGTCGCTTTATTATCAAGTCTGTAAACATCAGAACCCGCAAGACAGCAATAGGCAAACCTGCGGCGAAGATATTGGCTGATATGATAGTGATGGCTACCCCTCACATTAGACATTTTGATTTCCAAATGGGAGAAGTTGAGGGACGTTTTGATGAAACCGGTGAGTATATTCCGGTAATGAATACCGATAACGAGACGGTGAAAAGCATCGAACATGAATTGGAGAATACTCTGGCTTCTTTCCAAAGTGATCAGAAACTGGGCTTGTTTTACTATCTTGCAGATAATGCAATATGGTGGCCTGAAGGGATGTCTGTCACGGACAGATATATATTCCTATTCAAATTAGCAATACACTTCGGATATGTGCCGTCATCAGAAATTGATGATTTTAGCTCGGCCTATTGCAGAAAAGATATTGTGGACAAAATCAAATATCTGATTAAAACTGAAACTAGAAAGGATCTTGATAAAAAGGTCTTACGGAACTATATTCATTGACAAAACTGTAGAAACAAAACAACAACGGCGTTCATGATTATCTGTGAGCGCCGTTTTTGTATCTACTCCCATAACAAAATTTTTGACATTTTATGGAAAATCTCTAAGGAAATTTTCGCTGGGAATTTCCCAATATTTCTTTCCAGACGATGTTTCCATAAAGCTGTTTTGCACTGAGATAACTTTGCAACCGTAGAACAGGACGTAAAGCGTGAAGTTGCGGTTTCGTAATTCTGTCTACGATTTCAACATTATGTTATCTCAGAATAATCAATCCAAAGGCGGCGTAACTATGGTGGTACTGCCGCAGGAAACGCTTGACGAAATCATGGAAGTGGTTCATCGGGCTGCCGATGTTCAGGGTGCAGCATCGAAGCCTGCAGATGAATGGCTCACGTCGGAGGAAGCGCGAAAGATTCTCGGTGTTTCGTCAAAGACCTGGCAAAACTACCGAGACCAGGGCGTCATTCCTTTCTCTCAGACCGGTCGCAAGATATATGTTCTTCGCAGCGACCTGGACAATTACCTTAAGTCTCACCGCATCAAACGTCGCTAATTATGAAAAGAGTAGAGATTACCATAAATTACAAGAGCAAGAACATCGAGGAAAACGAAGAGTTTACCAACACTGATGTTTACGCCTATGCATCTGGCATAATCAATGCCATAGCTGAAATGGCCATAGCTGAAATGGTGTCACAAGGTCTGCCCGTTGAAAGCCTCAATGAAATCAGTATCACTCTTGCTCAGAAAGGAGTCAACAATGAGTCCTTCACCCCGTCAATTCGCCTTAGAGCAAAATGCGTTTGCTCAACATCCACAAAATCAGAATGCCATGGATGAAAATAAAGTAATCGTTAAACCGGACAAGAAGCTATCGCTGAATACTGGCATCGAACTGCCTATCGACGGTTTACCTCCCACTGTCAGATTGTATATCGAAAGTGTGTGCCAAATCTATCACTGCCCTATGGAGTTCGTTACTGCGGCAGTGTTGGCTACAGCATCGACTGCAGTAGGCAAGAAGATAAAGGTCAACGAAGGCAAATATCCCAATATGCCGGTGCTCTGGTTCGTCTTTGTTGCTCCCAGCGGAAGTAACAAGACTTTCCCGATAAAATTGGTAACGAAGCCTCTGCGCCAGATTGATGCTGAATTGTACAAAGCGTACAAGGAGCAGCACGATGACTGGAAAGCTGTGCCAGTTAAGGAGCGCACTGATGATGAACCGAAGTGTCCGTCAATCGTCCTGGATGACTGTACTGATGAACGTCGAAGCGAAATCCTGTATATGAACAATGATTACAGTGACGTTAACGGTGTCGCCGGTAATAAACGCGGTACCATTCTTATTTGTCCTGAGATGAAAGGAATGTTCGACTCCCGAAATCAGTACCAGAATGGCGGAACTGCACCGATATCGAAGATGCTTCGCCTGTTTGACTGCGATGACATCAAGGTTGACCGCAAGGGCAGCTTCACTATGCTCATCAAAAATCCGTTCTGCAATGTGCTTGGGGATTTACAGACCGGTATGCTTCGGGCAACTTTCGGTAGCGAGTTATTCATGACCAATGGCCTGAACCAGCGCTTCTTGTTCTGCATCGCAGAAAATATCGAATATCCTCAGCGTAACCATGATACGTTACCGCAGGAGATTGAAGATAAATGGAGCGCAATAGTGAGAATGCTCTACGAGAATATTTATCACGGTGAAGGGAACGTGCATCGCACCCTGTTCCGCACCACAGATGGTGAAGTACGTCTTGGCAAAGAAGCCGATACACTCTACAATCAGTACTACAACGAATTGCAGATTAAGAAAGATAAAGCGAGAACCGACTATGAACGCTCTATCTATAGCAAGTTGCAAATCCATGTTCTTCGATTAGCCGGAGCGGTTCACGCTCTTGAAGTCGCCGAAGAGAAAGGTTCGCGTGACGATTACTATACCATCCGCGAGAATACCATGGAATATGCTATTCGGTGCATGGCATACTTCGAGCGAATGGCCATTATAGTGTACGAAAGACTCACGGCGCCTTCTGATGTAAAACTGGCCAATGAGTTGACCAATGCAGAAATATTGCGTGAGTTTATGCGTCGTTATCCCTCGGTATCGCAAAATGCCTTAGCCACACTTATCAATAAAGCGCCGGCATATATCTGCAAAGTGATGAAGGCAAAATGAGGTTAAGGTTAATTCCCCGATAACACACTATGTATCAATTGGAACTGTCTTAACCTTATCTTAACCCCGGCGCTCTCGATTTTATAAGAGAACGCAGATTGCGAGGTTAAGAAGAAGTTAATAGTCATCTACTTGAAAATCACTGCTTTTATGCTATAATTAACCTTAACCTCCAATATATCAATCGTATGATAAATTTACACAACATAAAAATCAGTGTCTATCGCGGTGTCCGCGACCGCTTTGGCAGGGTGATGTCGCTCTACGACTTCCTGTTCAATGTCAATATCGGGGCTATAAATACGCTGAGGTCGTGCAAAGACCCCGAGCGGCGCAAGCAAATCAAGCTGTCACTACCCCAGGCAACCATCAGCGGAGTCTTCTATCCTGTCCGGTCTGCCGAGAACTTAAAACAACACAGCGGGTTGATATGCGTAGATATCGACGGCAAAGACAATCAGCATATCAGCAACTTTGATACTCTAATCGAAGATGTGCTGAGCAAGATTGACGAAGTAATGTACGCCGCGCACTCCGTAAGCGGGAGAGGATACTTCGTGATAATCCCTCTGAAATATCCGCATCGGCATAAAGCACACTTTGACAAACTGGTAAAAGTGTTTGCCGATATGAACATCAATGTCGATAAAGCATGTAGCGATGTGTGTCGCTTACGCTGCCAAAGTTACGACCTGCACCAATATATCAATCTTAACGCCAAACCATTCGCAGGTGTCTACGAGCCCCCTAAGCCACCTTTCAATTTTCACAATTCCTTTTCTGAAAGCGAAACCGAGGAAAAAGTCGCAGCATGTTGTCGGGAGATACAGCAGTGCCATATCGACCTTACGATCAACTATGATGATTGGATGAAGGTGGGTGCCTCACTATCCTCGCTTGGCGAAACGGGACGGCAATGGTTTCATCTGGTCAGCTCGATGAATAGCAGCTACAATCAAACCGATTGCGACCGAAAATTTAACAACCTCTTGCGATCAACACGTCGCATCGGAATAGGTACATTTTTCTTTCTCTGCAAGCAAGCTGGAATAACAATATAATCACATCTTCAATTAAAAATTTCACGAGGGATGCCAAACTCAAATGGTGTTCCTCGTACTGCTTTTCAGTGTTGTGTTATAATTGCGCAATTGCGAGAGGGTGGGCGTCGGGAAGGAACGGTCCGACCTTGATTTTGATGGGCGGCAGAAGCCGGTCGGGTCCTATCGAAATCAAGCCTTAAAAATTTGACTTTCAGGCAAATTGGACATATTTCAAGGGTCCTATTCTACAAATTTCTCCAATTTGTAGTGGCTTGAAATGTGTAACGACTGAAGAATGAGTGAGTTGGGGGTTACGGGGGCTTGCCCCCGTAGGGGCTTTGCACATCCCCCACCGCGCTCGTATATTTGCACCGAATATCAATTTGACACTTTATCGGAATATGCAATGAACGGTAGCGAGCTTGTAATATCGTCCAAACCGCGCAAGCAACACTGGTTTCCGGTGTATGTTCACCGCAGATTGATACGAGTAGGTAATATACTGAGTCGAAAACACTACCTTTGTTGTATATAAAGATAAAGTTCAACATTGCCGGGAGGATGCGGAATATTGACCCGTAGGTAGACAACGTCACAACGTATGTCGGTTACATTAAAGACTAATTACCGCATCCTCCATTTTTTCTCATCGAAGCAAGAATAGTATCCTAGAAGAACGCAGTTCATTCTGAATAGACCTCACGAGAGAATGCAGAGAAAACCAGGCAATTAAACCTAAAAGAATATGAGTGAGCTAAAAGAATTCATCATCGGCGTGGATGTGTCGAAAAAGACCCTTGAAGTCGCCATCCTCGAAAAGGCTACACAGAAGGTTGTGGGCACTAAGTCATTCTCCAATACTCCGAAAGGGTATTCGGAACTGTTGCTCCATGTAGCCTCGAAGACGAAGCGGTGTATCAGCACCGTTGTCCTTGAGTCAACGGGAGTATACCATGAGAACTTCGTTGACTACTGTCATGAAGTCGGATGGGCGGTGAGCGTCGTGCTGCCGACCAAGATCAAGAACTTCACGAAGGTGGAGAATATCAAGACCAAGAACGACAAGGTGGACGCTAAGATCATCGCCCGCTATGGCTGTATGTTTCCCCTGAAGTTATGGACTCCCATGACTGGCAACTACCATGAGCTGCGGACTTTGAGCCGCCATATACTCGCGCTCAAAAAGGAACGCTCCAGGGCCATGACGCGCCTCGCCGCGTACAAATCGACCAAGCGCACACCTAAAAGCATCTTACAGTCCGAGGAAGAACACATACTGTGCCTCGGCGATATGATCGAGCATGAGGAGGCGGAACTGAAGAAACTCGCTTATACCGACCATGACTTCAAGCGCAAGATTCAGAAGGTTGCGACAATCAAGGGCATCAGCGAGCTGGTTGCAATCCAAATCATTTGCGAAGTCAATGGATTTGAGATGTTTGCGAATACCAGGCAGGTAACGAGTTTCGCCGGTTTCGATATCGTGGAAAGACAATCGGGAGATTATGCCGGGCGAACGCATATCTCAAAGAAAGGTAACCGCTACATCAGGCGGCTTCTATACATGCCTGCGATGACGGCAGCCACGCATGGCACAGGAAAGTTTGTTGATCTCTATCAACGAATTGCGGAAAGAAATACAGGAACGAGCAAGCTGAAAGGGCTTGTAGCGGTAGAACGCAAGCTCTTGATAATCATATATACGATATGGAGAAAGAATGAGAATTACGACCCTGATTTTATCCATGCTTCAGCCGGGATAGCATCGGGTATTGCGGAGACCTGACTTCTTTTGTCCATACCCGACAAAAAAAGAGGCCGATTAAAGCCTCTTACAAGATAGCTTCGGTCTAATGCATCGACCTAACTTCTTTTGTCCGATGCAAAATTAAGTTTTTTCGTCGATTCTGACAAATTGTCACGAAAAAATTTGGCAGTCTCCATAGTATCTGTCGCTCGTTTTCGTTCCGACCCCTTGCGCCCTCTCGGAATATGCAGAGAGCCGACCCGATTGTGCGGTAAAATCGCTATGCAAGATTGCGCCTCAAACACAGTTAAACACTTTTTAACGTGATTTTTCAAGCAAATTCAACTTATTCCCTGAGTTGAAATTTGCAAAGAGCGAAGAATGAGCGATTTAAGGGGTGCAGGGGACGATTTTCGCCCCCTGTTTGCCCTCGGAGAGCCCCCATTGCGCTGTGCTCGTGTGCGTTCCGAGCCTTACGCCCTCGCGGAATATGCAGAACGGGCGGTAAAATCGCTTCCTTGTGCGTGAAAATCCAGTTTACGGATTTTCGCGTATACGGCAGCACTCCGCTCTCCCTCGGCGCAGATACATTTATCAAGACGAGGGGCTGAACGTTGGCGATGGGCGGTGATGACACAGGGCGCGAAGCGGAGGTAGGCAGGGGCAAAGGAACGGAGTCCACTCGGGGCAAACGGCGAATGGAGGGTGTCGTGTAATGCAATGGAGCGACAGGCTTTCTGTCGAGGAGCTTGCACCGCAGACAGTAAGCCGGCCCTCCCTCGCCGTGAGCCGCAGGCTGCCCGGAGTTGACGCAGTGGTTGACACTGCTGCCGGAGCGAAGTTGTCAGTCGGCGCACCGCCCATCGGGGCGCGGGGCGAGGTCAGCGTCGCAGACGGATAACGGAAGAAGGCCGTGGGCTTGGAATGTTGTCGGCTTCTACTCCTTGTGGGTGGGAGAACTCGGCTGTCAGTATGGCTACCGTGCGATTGGAGGAAGGAGCGCAGCATCTCGGCATCGACGGCTCGGAAAAGCAAGCTGAGGTGTCGGGTTGACAGCGGAGAGAAGCGGAGCCGTCAAAGAGAGTTTATTGATGTAGGCGTAATGGCAGCGACCCGACACCGTGACGCAGGAGCGGTGTCGGGAGGAAGCGAGAATGGAGACGGAGGCTACAATCTCTCGACCCGAGAGCCGAAGCGGTCGCTATTCACAGGGAGGCACGACCCGTGAACAGCGATGCTCGGAGCCGGCGATGTTGGGGAGGCAAGCGACTGACGGAATGAGCGGTTAAAAGCCATTGCGACAGACACATTCCGGGAGGGGAAGATAATCGAAGCCGACAACATTCCTGCCCTCGGCGATAAATGAAGCGAGTGCCACGGGCTAAACACCGTGCGTTCATCAGTCCTCTTATGGGTGGGAGGATGGTGGCGGCCGGCGGCAGTGCGCCGACCGGAGGACGGAGTGAAGATGCCTGTCCTTACAAGTCGGAAAAGCAAGCGGAGGTTTCGGGGCGCATCGGAATTGGAGAGCATCGACACCGAAGTGAAACGGAGGTGTCGATGAGGAAGCGGAAATGGAGATGCCAAGAGAGTTTGTTGTCCCAGGCGCAATGGCAGCGGCCCGACACCGTGACGCAGGAGCGGTGTCGGTGTAAGCGATAATGGAGACGGAGACGGCAATCTCTCGACCCGAAAGCCGAAGCGGTCGTTAGTCGAAGTGGAGTGAAGCGGAGCCTCGACCAACGATGCTCGGGCTTGGAAGGATGTAGGCAGCAAGCGGAGTACAGAGGGAGGTTTGTATGGCCGACGGACGCCACCAGCCAGGTGGGTCTGAAAAGATGAACGCTATAAACAAATGGTAACTCGGTTGAATAATGAATCTGCAAATACGGCAAAAGCCCCGATTTCTCGGAGCTTCGCGGAGAGGAAGCGAGGGTCGTTCAATAATCCTGCTCGTGGATATTGATGCTCGAAACATATTCGAGGCAGTCGCCGAATTTTTCCATTGTGAGCATCAGTGCGCAGGAGCGGTTGAACGTGAAGATGTTTGACCAGAGACACGTGGATTCATCCGTGAAATGAATGAAAGCGAAGAACTTTCTTGCGCCCTTGGGGCATTCGAGCGAGTAGTCTGTGAGGTTTGCGAAGTCGCTCTGAACGGGTCGTTTGTCGGGAAGTATCATATCTGATTGATTTAAGAGTTATGTGCCGAAGCACTTTTGATTTTACGAACAGGTATAAGTGCAGCCGGTAATGAACCGAAGAGCAAGGGTGATTGCCGTTTTGCAGAGTATCGAAAAACGGAGGAACACGGAGTGCAAACCTGCCCTTGCTGCGGTGAATGGCTGTACTACCTTTGTGAAGGAAAATCAGTGCTTTGTGCCGTAACTCCAATCAGATATGACCGACAAGCGACCCATGCGACGGAGCTTCACAGACTGCCGATTGCCCCCGGACGCTAAAACCAATAACTTTTTGCTTTCTTTTCATTGCGGAATACAGGGGGCGCAAACAGCTTCGGTGTCAATATCCACAAAGTGCTACGTGCTGAACGACTGACATCATTTGGGTATTGATATATTCACGGGCACACTGGATTTGAATGATCCGGATTTACGATAGTCAACAATCGGGGCTTTTGTCTACTGGTAATATCGAATTATTTAGGGCAACTCGGATGTCGCGGGAGCGAACCTGCCCGGCAGCCCTCACGGCTAAAGGGCTTGCCCTGCTACGGTCCAATATCGCTCGGCATTTTCTCGGATGGCCGCAAGGCACCGCCCGGAGATCGTTGTAACCGCAGGGCAAAATGCCATTATTGCAAAATTTGGCGACTCCCCGAAGGGAGCCGCCGATGCGGACAGTTTGGAGAAGTTATTTCTCCAGGCTGTCGGGAACGAAGTTCGGTGCATCGGGGTCGATGCCACGGGCGATGTACTTTGAACGAATGGCGTTGTGCGACTGAATGACAATCTGATTGATTGCGCGAAACTGGAAGTCTTCAATCAGGAGAGCCATCTGCTCCTTCATGCTCGGGAACTGCGTCCCGAAGGCGAAGTTGATTGTCCGTGCGGCTTCGAGGATTACCCGCAGTTCTGACTCGGTGAACTTGTTGTAGTCGATTTGCATTGCTTTGGATTTTAGAGGGTGAATGTTTCGTGTGAATTGTGGTCGATATGAGAGATGCGCAGCGTATAGTGTTCGGCGCCTTGACGGCGTTCCACGCGGACAAAGTTTTCGCCGTCGCGCCAACAGTAGAAAAGACTGAGCCTTATGGAATCTAAGTCATCGTCGGCATAGAAGTTCCATTTGCCGGAAGTTGTGTAACAGGTATATTCGCGTTGCATGGTCGTGAATCTTGAGGGTTTGACTTGCAGGGAAAGCAAGAGAGGCTTACGCCTCCCTTGCGGCCTCGAACTGGAGGCGTTCGTAGATGGTTTGGGAAATCGTCGCTCCGTAGCGGGCTTTGAGCAGGTGCATGTAACGGATAGCGCTTTTGGCGGTTTTGCATCCGCAGCCGACGTTGTCCTTGGGGGCCACGCCCTTGAAGTATACGTACCAGCGGTTGAACTTGCGCTGAGCCACGATGAGCTTGGGAGTTACGGTCGGAGTAGTATCGACGGTGGGAGCTGCGGTTTGAGCTGCGATGTTTTCTGCGGATTTTTTAGTTTTCTTTGCCATGATTTTGAAGTGTTTGGGGTTTGAGATGTGAGCCGAGGCTCTTAATTTTTACGTTGCAATATTTGGGAGAACTGAGAAAGTGAGGGACAAGCAAAAATTTCAAGTGAATTTTTAAGGCAAAGCCGGTAAATACTACCTGTAAGGTGGAGATTTATAAAAAATCATGCAGATAATCCCGGAGGGCTTGTTTTGCGATGAACGGTCAGTCCTACCTTTGCGACAGGAAAAATAAGCCGTGGGTCACGTCCCCAAATACGGAAAAGGCAAACAGAAAACTAACCGCAGACAACTCGGCCAAACTGCCCCGCCGGAGAGACCAGACAAGTCACTCCGCACTCGTCACGGCAGCAGGTTCAGCGGTACGTGTACAAGGACGGGGCAAAGACTGTCGAGATGCGGACGCAGCCAAGAGCACCGCTGCATATTACCTGCTCCCGATACAGAGAGACCCCAAACTACGGAGAACGTCTTCGGTCGTGGAAGCAACGGCGGTGTCGTTGCGCCCGAAAGTCAGACCCTATGAACGGCTGTGCAACACCATATCATCACAACGAAGGCAAATGGCTGTGCCAACATTTCGAGGCTGTGGCATTACCGCTTCCCGATGGCGCGACAGCAATAACCCGTGTGGAACACCGGCGCCGATCACGGCTGTGCTTCACCCGACCACAATACGAATCGTTCACCCTCACGAAGCAATGCCGAACTACAACTCACACACAGCGAACTTACTATCTCGATGCCTCACCGGCTATGCTTACTCGGCAAGTTCTCGAATGTCGCGAGAGCGAACCGACTGGAGGCCGACCTGCCGGAAGTCAACTTGCCGCTGTGGATTTTTTGTGAGGAAGGAGCGGTCAGCTCGGATGGCCGGAAGGCACCTGCCCGGAGCACCCACCTTTGCGGAGGGTCTGACCGCTCCCACGGCATAGAGGCGGTGCCGGAATGGCGTTAAACAAATCAGGCGCGAAGCGGTTTACCGACAAAGTGCGGTAGCACGGCAACAGCCCCCGAAGGAGCTGTAAGGAGTGAGTAGCGGATTAGAACTCGCTCACCGAGTAGATATTCATATTGTAGGCATCGGCACCAAAGCGGCTCTGGGCGATTTCGGCGGCTTCGGCCATTGTGTAGGCCTCGATTTCGTAGGACTCCACTTCGTTGTCGAAGTTTTCTACATCGACTTGGAACATACGGAGCTGAGGGCGGTTGGAACGGCGAGCCTTGCGGCTGATGTTTTCGGCGTTTTCGAGAGAGGTGAAGAACGAGGTCTGAACTGAAGCTGTCATGATTTTGAAGTTTTGAGGGGTTGAACTTGTGGGCCTTAGCTCGATTTTTACACCGCAACAAAAGAATGAGACATGCAGCAGCCCAGGCTGCGATAGACCAAGTCAAGGGTCGGCGCACAAATTACTCTTTTTCGCAAGGCGCATTTTCGGCTGCTCTCGGCTAAGCCGGAGCAAGCTCCGCTCAGCTCTCGCTGGCACGAAAATTGTCGTAGAGAAAAAGGAAGAATTTTGCAGACGATTTATGTACCCTTGCCAGTCGTAGACGTCCATTCTAACTTCGCGAGTGGAAAAACGGCAAGGTTCATAAGTTCCCCAAAACGGGAATGACAGCGTTCTGACCCCGTTCCCTCTCGGAGTTGCCGATAATTGCAAGGCTCGCCCAACCACCCGTTGCCCGTCCAAAACGATGAAGAACGACAACGTAGTGGACGCAATCGCGGCATACCCCTAAGCCCCGGCCACAGAGCTGCTGCCGATGCCTACTCAAATATGACAATCCTTGTGCGAGTTCCGCACCACACCCCGACAGCCCCTCGGCAGGGCTGTACGGTAAACAGCCTCGCGCCCTACCATACAGCAAGCGAGCCTCGGATCCACACTAAGTGGTGCCGAAGCTCGCTGTATTCTGAGTTAGGGATGGAAGCCTTTCGGTCGAGACCTCAGGCTCGATTCTTCGCAAGCGAAGCGCTAAAGCGATGATACGACAGCCCGGCGGTGGTGCCGCAACTTCCTTTAATTAATTTTGGCACAGTTGCATAAGTCCGTGGCAATATAATCATGTTATCCAAAGATCATAGAC
>CAJLWO010000027.1 GCA_905210435.1 uncultured Bacteroidales bacterium | reverse complement strand
AAACACGAAAGTAGGAGATAAACACCTGCAATTAGTGTTTACCTCCTACTCGATTGTAGTCGAGATTAGAGAATACCCTGTGCCATCATGGCGCGTGCCACCTTCATGAAGCCGGCTACGTTCGCACCCTTGACATAGTTGATATATCCATCCTCCTCTTTGCCGAAGAGCGTGCACTGGTGGTGGATTTCAGCCATGATTGATTTGAGCTTGGCATCTACCTCCTCAGCGCTCCATGAGAGCTTCTGCGAGTTCTGTGCCATTTCAAGACCCGATACCGACACACCGCCGGCGTTTGCTGCCTTTCCGGGAGCGTAAAGTATCTTGGCGGCAAGGAATTCCTTGATAGCTTCCGGAGTCGAGGGCATGTTGGCGCCTTCGCTCACTGCTATACAGCCGTTGGCCAGAAGGGCGCGTGCCTCTTCGCCGTTAAGCTCGTTCTGCGTTGCCGAAGGCATTGCGATGTCGGCCTTTACCAAAGTCCAGGGACGCTGGCCGGCATAGTAGGGGAGTTTGTACTCCTCGGCGAACTCGCTGATGCGGCCGCGGTATATGTTCTTGAGCTCGAACACGAATTTCAGCTGTTCCTCGGTCATGCCGTCAGGTATGATTACTGTGCCGTCGGAGTCGCTCATCGACACAACCTTTGCGCCGAGCTGCAGCAGCTTCTGTGCCGTATAGGTTGCCACGTTGCCCGATCCGGAGATGGCCACACGCTTGCCCTTGATGTCGATACCCTTGGTAGCGAGCATGTTGAGGAGGAAATATACGTTGCCGTAACCCGTAGCTTCCGGACGTATCAGCGAACCGCCGAATTCGCGGCCCTTGCCGGTGAAAGTTCCGGTAAATTCGCGGGCCATCTTCTTGTACATACCGTACATGTAGCCTACTTCACGGCCGCCTACACCTATATCGCCGGCAGGCACGTCGGTGTCGGCACCGATATGACGCCAAAGCTCGGTCATGAAAGCCTGGCAGAAACGCATCACCTCCATATCGCTCTTGCCGCGGGGCGAGAAATCCGAACCGCCCTTTGCGCCGCCCATGGCGAGCGTGGTGAGCGAGTTCTTGAATGTCTGCTCGAAAGCAAGGAACTTCAGGATTGACTGGTTTACCGAAGAGTGGAAACGGATACCTCCCTTGTACGGGCCGATAGCGTTGGAGTGCTGGATACGGTAACCCATATTGTTGCGGACAACTCCCTTGTCGTCAACCCACGATACGCGGAACGAGTAGATACGGTCGGGTATGCACAGACGCTCTATAAGGTTGTAGCGCTCAAATTCGGGATACTGGTTGTAAGTGTCCTCGATTGATGTGATTACCTCTTCTACTGCCTGAAGATATTCGGGCTCGTTGGGGAAACGACGACGCAGGTCGTTAAGTACTTCTGCTGCTTTCATCTATTTACTGATTTTATTTAAAATGAAGTTGTTTTTACTTTAGTTGTAACCTTCCTGCAAGGTTTTTCTGTATTTTGTTTGCAAAGGTAAATATTTCAATTGAAATACACAACATTTTGCTACATTAATTTTAAAAATAAAGCAAAATTGTCATAAAATTCCCGTTTTATCTAACAAATTCAAGCTCCCGCCACCTCCCCGCAAAAAATCCCCACACCCGTCTAAAGTAGCTAATATAGCTAAAATAGCTATCTTAGCTACATTAGCTAAAATACCTCCGCCCGCTAATTCAAAATTAAAAATTAAAAAATGCCCCGCGAACTACCGCAGGGCATCTCTCTGACATGAGAATTGATTGGAAAAAACTCTCAATCGTCTGCTATGTTATTTATTCTTGTCAATAACAAGTCGTGCGCTTTGGAACACGCTGATGTCCAGTTTGTGCATTATCGTCATTATAGCCTTGGCTGCCTTTTCCGACACGCGGTTAGGCATAAGCAGCGGAGCGTATGCCGCAATACCCATCACACCGGGATAGACACCCGCTATCGCGCCGCCGAAACTTGACTTGGCAGGCAGACCGGCAGCCATGTCCCACGGCAATGTCATCTTGCGCGGACCCTTCGCAGCCATCATGCCCACTACATGTTTGGCGATTTCGCCGTCAAACACTATTTTACCCGTCACGGGATTCACTCCGTCGGCAGCAATCGTGGCAGCCATCATGGCAAGCTGTTCGGTCGTAGCCGTCATCGAGCGGGCTCTTATATAGAGGTCGGTCGACATTGTGGCGTCGTCATACAGATAATAGCCGTCTTTCGCGAGCTGGTTCACGGTGTCGTCGTCGACAGCTTTCTTCTTGAGAGCCTCATAAATCTTGTCATCGAGAAGGGGAGCCGAGCCCATCAGGTCAATCATGCGGTTCTCGATGAAATTCCATTTCGAGTCAGGGTCGCCTATCGGTTCTATCGCCGAAATCGCGCGTATGCCGTGGGCGCCGTGGATATGAGGTTTGCCGGGCTGCGCGTTGCAGGGGCAGTGGCCGCTTTTCTTTATTAGTTCCTCGGGTGTGTTCTGGCTAAGCAGTATGGTCGAGAGGGGCAACTTGATGATACCGCCTAACGGCGATGCCGCGTCAGTGTCGCCTTTGCTGATTAACGTACCGTCGGCCAAAGCTATTGTTATGCCGAATTTCTTAGGGTCAGTACCCTCGAGCATCGGGTCAACTGCGCCTTCTTTTGACGATTTGAAACTCTCGAAAGCCTCCTCAACGGCGCTTTTTATCTCTGAAAGAGCTATTATTCTGTCCATAATATTGTGTGTTATGTGTGTTATATGGTTATATAAGTTATTTGTTTAAGCTATGTTTTCAACGCCTTTCATCTGTCGATGGTTTGCTAATAAAGTTTAAAAGCTGTATTTTACCATAGCTTCGAGCCGGTTGGCGATGCCGTGCTCATGGCTCATGTCGGTGCGGCGTCCGTGCAGATACTCGATGCCCACCTGCAGGTCGCTTATCGGAGTGTAGAAGCAGTTCACCACAGCGTAATTGCCACGGCGGTAGGCGTCAGGTCCCATATTCTCCTGGTCATACAGACGGCAGAAACTGTAGGTGCTCGACACGAATACACGGTCTGACAGGTTGAGTCTCACGCCTCCTGCCACGCCAAACGAGCCCGGAGCCTTCATCTTCCCGTCCGCTCCGTCGCTTATAAGGTCATATCCGAAGTCGGCAAGGTCATTGATGTAATTGGCGATACCTTTGCCGTATACAGCCTGATAATACACCTCGGCTATCGAACTGATTTTTGCCACGCCGCTGAGCTGTACGCCCCATCCGGTTGCGAATTTGTTCTCCGCCCTTGCGAGATTGCGGTATGACAGCTGACGGAACAGCGCCGATGCGCGCACGTGGCTGTCACCGCCTGCCCATTGATACTGCACATACGCCGGAATATCGGGACAACGCTGGTTTATCGCCTCGTTGGCGCCAGGGGTCAGCGTATAGTCAGCCTGCGGAAGTTCGGCCGAAATAGCCACTGTGAAATGCTTGTCGAGGGGCACGCGGTATTGCAACAGCAAATTGGTGGCTGACACCGCACCCGACGGACCCTGATAGTCGATTGTCGGCGATCCCGAGGCACCGTCCTCAAACGTAGAGCGCGCATAGCCCGCAGTCACGTTATGCAGTCTGATGTACGCTTTTTTGAGTTTGAATCCGTATGAATCGCCCGAGAAATTTCCCTGTACGTATGCGTTCAATACGCCTAATTTGGTATTGCGCAGCAACTGGAGCACAAGATTTGTATGCGTGGCGTCGGCGCCCAGCCGGTTGTGCAGCGTCGGATTGGAAGGCACGGCGATATTGTGGGTCACAAAACCGTCACCGTCGATAGCTCCGTCGAAATCATATTGCATCACGCCCTCCACATATCCGCCGATACCGAACAAAGTGTTCCCCTGGCGGTCTATCATGAGGAAGCGCGGCACACTCGCATCCTGAAAATGCATATCCGAAGTGTCATACAGCACTCTTACTACTTCACGGTGCACGCCGTTGTCGCCCCCGGTAATAACTATAGCCCTGTCAGGTACAGGCACATAATCACTCTCCGATTCAACCGCGATGGCTGTTATAGCCTTGTAATCGGCTTCGCCGGCCTCTGAAGATGCTGCTTCATTCGAGTCGGACTGGCTTTCGCTTGCATTGATGCTGGCGGTAGCAAAAAAAGCTAATCCGGCAACAACAGCGCATTGTTTTAACGCTGTCATATAACAATTAATAAAAATGAAAATAAAAAATCACCGGCAGCAAAATTTGCCACTTTTTATACTATCTTTGGATTTTTTTATAAATCCTACACACAAAAAACATTCCGGCCCCGCATTAAGTTCATACCCGTACATTAAAGTCCCATCCCTGCAAAAAAAATCCTAACGGCAAAAGTGCATCATAATGGTGGAAGGAATGCTTTTAACTTGAGTAGAGTGGAGCTGAGTGGAGCGGGGGCGTCTCGCCCCCGTGGTAACTCCATTTAATATCGCAGTGATATGGGTAAGACACGGAGATATCCCCCCGAAAAATAAAAAAGCTGCGGCCACCGTTGATAGTGGCCGCAGCTTATATGCGGTAAACCTCGCGCCGGCTCAGCGCGAAAGGGTTATATTGTTTTCCTTCGCGATGCGGCGCATGTTGAGTATGGCATAGCGCATGCGTCCGAGCGCCGTGTTGATGCTGACATTGGTTGCCTTGGCTATATCCTTGAAACTCATGTCACGGAAAAAACGCATGTCGATGACCTCGCGCTGCAGCTGCGGCAACTGGTTCATTATATTGAGCACGTCGGCTGAAATCTGTGAATCAATCAGGAAATCCTCAATAGTATCCTCGGCAAGTTCCTTGCGGTTGAGGAGAGATAAGTCCATGTCATCGGCCGAAACGACACCGTTGGCTTTCTCCTGACGGTAATAGTCGATGATATGGTTGTGTGCGATGCGGGTTATCCACGCCGAGAATTTTCCGCTCTCGGTGTAACGACCCTGCTTGATTGTCGTTATAGCTTTGACAAACGTCTCCTGAAATATATCGTCGGCAAGCTCGCGGTTTTTGACAATATTAAGTATATAGGAGAAGACACGGCTTTGGTGGCGTGTCAATAATGTGTCGAAAGCCTCGTTGTTACCATCGGCATAGGCTGTAACCAACTGTTCGTCGGTGAGCCGAGTAAGATTTTGCATTACTATATTATAAGGTGTTAATAAAGAGTAATGATGGTCAATAGGCTGAATACAGGTTTAATTAATAATAATAAATCAATGGGGAAACTCTTTTAAAATCGCAGAATTCATTTCCCGTAACTACAAATGTACTACATATTTTTCTAATAACCAAGACAAACGATGCCCAATTAACCATTCTTAATAAATAATTACGATTTTGGAGGCAATTTTCCTCACATCCTCACGTTACATCGTTCATTAAAAAATATTTACGTCTGATACAATAAATAAAGCCCCCGTGGCGTTATAATAGCAGACGTCACAAACAGACACCGGCGTCGTATCATTCACCTTCAACACATTATGCCAATGAAAGAAATCTCTACCCCCATCACCACAACATCTCTGTCAGAAAAAGAAATTAAGAATGAAAAACCCGGACGCCGTGCCCTCGACTTCGTACGTCAGTTCGCCCGCGTCTATCAGGCCTCCCGCCTCTCCTCACTCCCCGGAATAGTAATGAACTGACAACGTCATTCCGAAAAATACAATCATGCGTCGGCCTGCCAGGCCGGCGCATTTTTTTGCCGACAGCGCCCTTCCGCTATTGGCAGGCGGATGTTGCAAAACAATAACTAACGGTCAAAAGCCGCCGCAAATTGTATGGACGCGATTCATCGCGTCCGTGCTATGATTGTGATATTTAGGGTATTATGCCATTCGGGCACGGGCACGATGAATCGCGTCCCTACAAATTCGTTGGTATATTCTGAGTTCTGCAACACCCTCCCTACACTTTTCAACCACCTCGGAAACGTTGCTTTACCGCGACATTGTTTCGACAAGTTCCGTTGCATATTGGCGTCCAATCGGCAGTGTCACCCCGTTGTTGAGGGTCACTTCCTGCTTGTTGAAGCTCGTGATTTTCGATTTTGATACTATGAACGAACGGTGTATCCTCACAAATGTATCTTTCGGCAGCATCGCGAATACATTTTTCAGCAATATCCGCGACATCACGCATGCTCCAGACATCCTGAATATTTTTGAATATCCCTCCACAGCTTCGATGTAGAGTATATCCTCGATAGGGATACTGACGCTGTTATAATCCTGCTTGACGACGATACATTGCGATGCCGACGGCAACGGCTGTCGTCCTATCCGGCGCAACGCTTTCGAGAATGCGGTCTGAAACCGGCTGTAGGCAAACGGCTTGTGCAGATAGTCAACCGCATCGAGGTCAAATCCCTCGATTGCATATCGCAGATAGGCGGTTGTAAATATGAAACATGTGTTTTCGGGCAGTTGCGATGCTATCGCAAGTCCGTTCATCCCGTCCATCTCGATGTCGAGGAATACAATATCCGGTTTATTGAGGCGGATTGCTTCCAGTCCCGCTTCCGGATTGGAAAACTTCTGCAGCTCCACGTTGCCGATACGGCGGCAGAACGTTTCTATGATGTCAAGGGCGAGCGGCTCATCGTCGATAGCCACACATTTTATCGTTTCACTCATGTCGGTTAAGGTCTATTTTAAGATAAACGTGGAAAATGCCGTTTTTATCCTTTATGTCGAGCGAATACCTGTCGGGATACAGCCCCGACAGCCGGCTCCGGCAATTGTTTATGCCCGTGGGCAGATTCTTGCGGAACTCGTCGGAATATCTTACAATCCCGTTGCGCGTCTCGAAAACAAGAATACCGTCCTTCAGATGCAATCGGATAAGAATGTCGCAGTCGCGGCTTGTCGACGTGCCGTACTTGAACGCGTTTTCCACGAATGTAAGGAAAATCATAGGGGGTATTTCGGCCGTCTCGTCATCGACCGAGCAGTCGCGCACCACATTGGTGTGCCTGTCAAGCCGTATGAGCTGCAGGTCGATATAGTTGTTGATGTAGTTTATCTCGTCGGCTATCGTCACCCAGTCGCTTTCGGCCGTCATGTATGTATATTTAAGCAGCTCGGTGAATTTGATGAACGCGTCCTCCGCCTTCTGTGACGTGCCTATTACGAGGCTGTAGAGCGAGTTGAGCGTATTGAAGAGGAAATGCGGGTTTATCTGCGCCTTATAGAGCGCCAGTTCCGCCTTGTCGCGCTGGTTCTCCACCACATTCTGCAACAGCAGCCTGTGGTACAGCTCCTTGATGAACGCCACGGTCAGCGAGTAGCATATCATGGCCGAGAACATCAGCCACACCGCTATCGCCATGTTGTAGTTCCTTACGCGCGTCTGATATTCGCTCATCGACGGTATCACGAAATCTACCTCCGGCAGCGGATATAGCGTCAGCACGTATGTCAGCACAATGAACCCCGCTATTATGCCCGCGATTTTCAGATACGATTTGTTGAGCACGAGGCGCGGAAGATGCAACGCCTTGATGGCGAAATAGCTCCCGTAGAAATATGCCACCGCCACGCAGGTGAACACGGGCGATATCCTCCACCAGTAATGTGCCGGGCCGACCATTATCAGCAGCGGCATTATCACGATGCAGAAAAACAGGTCAAACAGCAGGTTAGTCTTGTGCTCCAATGATTTCATGCCACAAAAATAATACATCTTTACCGCACCGGCAAATATCCCCGCGTCCCTTCATTTACACATTTCGGCTGTCTATTGACATACGCTATAACAGTCGGAAAAAGTTCACGACTTTTGCAACAGAGCGGTTATCGCATCTTCCTCTCAGCCACTTATGCCTTTAAAAAACCACTTTACTTTTTATGATTAAGACAAGACATTTCATTGCACCTATGGTTCTTACCGCGCTCCTGTCGTCGTGCTACGGCACAGGCGGCAAGGAGCAGCAATCGCTGGCTGAAATCTCCAAACAGGAGCTCGCCACCGCACTTGAAGAGCGCGACGAGCTCCTCGCTTTGGTCAAGGATGTTTCGGCCGGCCTCGAGGAGATAAAGCAACTCGAGAACATGATGGCGGCGGCAGCGACCCGTCCGGCCGACAGTCCGCATCAGAAAAAGCAGATTCTTACCGACATCGCACGCCTGAAAAATAAAATCAGCCGACGGAAGGCTCATTTGAAAGAACTTGAGGAAAAACTGCAGAAATCGACCATCAACAACAAGGACCTGACCGAGACCGTCCGCGCCCTCGGCATGCAGATGGACTCGCAGATGGATGAAATAGAGTCACTGCGGCTTGAACTTACCGCTGCCTCCGAGCAGATAGGAGTGCTGAACGAAGCCGTCGACTCCCTCAGCTCAACCGTTTCGGCTGTCACCGACGAGCGTGACTCCGCCCGCCGGACCTCCGTCCGTCTTGCCAACGAGCTTAACACCTGCTACTACGTCATAGCCACGAAATCACAGCTAAAGGATTATAATATCCTGAAATCGGGATTTCTCCGCTCTACAAAGCTGATGAAAGGCGATTTCGACAAAAACGGCTTTACCATAGGCGACAAGCGCCTGATTCCGGCACTCGCCACAGGTTCCTCAAAAGCGAAAATACTGACCAATCATCCCGAGGAATCATACGAGTTTATCGATGACAACGGGCATAAGACGCTGCGTATCATCGACCCCGCCGCCTTCTGGAGCCTCACCAACTATCTGGTGATACAGACCGACTGAAAACAACGCAATATCAATCCATATCAACATCAAGCTGAAATAATCTATCCGTAATGAAATATACACCTGCCATATTGTCAGCATGGTTGGCCGGCGCCTCGGCTATGTCGGCGCAGGCGCAGACCGACACTGCCGAGGCGCTGTCGCTCAATGACCATACGCGTATCATCGAGGGACGGGTGACCGATCGGTCGGGCGAACCGCTCATCGGCGCTTCCGTACGCCTGAAGGATGATTCCGACAAATTCACCGTCACCGATGCTGACGGCGATTTTACCCTCTCCGACGTTCCCGACAGCTGCACCGTGCAGGTGTCGTACGTCGGGTTTAACCCGCAGGATGTCAGCGTGTCGCCCGACAGGAAAGACTATTCTGTCATTCTTGACGACAGTCACTCGCTTCTCGACGAAGTCGTGATCGTGGGCTATGCCACGCAAAAGAAAGTCGACCTCACCGGTGCCGTCTCCACCATAAGCTCCGGAGCGCTCGAGGACCGTCCCATTACCAACGCCACCAACGCCCTCGCCGGCCTTGCCGCCGGGCTTACCGTGACAAATTCCGGTGGCAACACTCCCGGCTACGAGTCGCAGAGCATCCTTGTGCGCGGTCTCGGCACGCTTAACAACGCCGCGCCTCTCGTCGTGGTAGACGGCATGACCGGAATCGCGCTGAGCGACATCAACCCCCACGACATAGAGAATATCTCCATACTCAAGGATGCCGCCTCGGCGGCCATCTACGGCTCGCGCGCGGCCAACGGCGTCATTCTTGTCACTACGCGGCGCGGCGCCGAGCGCGCTCCCCGTGTGACATACAGCGGCAACGTATCGTTCGAGACCGTAGCCAAGCGTCTCAACCTCGTCACCGACTATGCCGACTTCATGGAGATACAGAATGCCGGTCTGATTGCCAACGGGCAGGCTCCCCGCTTCTCGCAGGGCAAGATTGACGAATGGCGCAACGACTCCGGCCGCAATCCTGTCATTTATCCCAACACCGACTGGCAGGACCATATCTACCGCAATCCGTCGGTGGTGCAGAACCATAACCTCGCCATCACCGGCGGCACCTCCACGGTGCTCTACAATCTCTCCGTGGGCTATGTCGATAACCCCGGCATGATATATTACACCGACTATAAGCGCTATCAGTTCCGCTCCAACGTCGAGGTCAACATAAAGCCGTGGCTGAGCGCGGGTGCCGATGTTTTCGGATTTATCGACAAGAACAATCCTTCGTCGGAAAATGCGGCCGCGGGTGGCGACGTGATATTCGGTTCGGGCGCGTTCAATACCGTCCCCGGCATGACGCTCTATGACCCCGCCACAGGACTTTACGGCGGCATCCAGAATCCCGAAGAGGAGAATGTCAGCAACTTCAATCCCTACCGCCGCCAGTGGTTCTACAAGACGGAGTATCCCACCAAGACCAAGCGCTCGGTAATCAAGCTCCACGCTTCGGTCAATCCAGTCAAGGGGCTTACAGTCAAGGGGGCGTTTTCCTACAATTACTGGGAGCGCAACGTCGAGCACCATCTTACCGACCGCAATCTCTACCGCTTCACGTTTGACGGCCCGGTGCTTCTCAGGGAGGGAACCGTGCGCACATATATACGCCGATACAACTACAAAAACACTTTCCGCTCCTCCGAGCTGACGGCTCAGTATGATTTCAACGTAAGCCGTCTGAACGCCACGCTCTTTGCCGGCATGAGCCAGGAATACAACAAGTATGACCGGGACTATTATATCAAATATGACCTTGTCGACCCGTCGCTCGGCGCCATCGACGCGGGTATGACCAACGGCAATATCACCGGCAACTACAACGAGTGGGCCATGCGCTCATACTTCGGCCGCGTGAATCTCAGCTGGGACGGCAAGTATCTTCTCGAAGCCAATCTCCGCGCCGACGGTTCGTCGAAATTCGCTCCCGGCCACCGCTGGGGCTACTTCCCGTCGGTTTCGGCCGGATGGCGTCTCTCGCAGGAGAAATTCCTGTTGAATACCACCTGGATCAACGAACTCAAGCTGCGCGCATCCTACGGTTCGCTCGGCAACAACGCCACCACGAGCTACTACATGTACCAGTCGCTGTTTGCCACGGCCAACTACGTACTCAACGGCAACATCGCCGGCGGACTGGCACAGACCGTGCTCGCCAATCCCGCCCTCACATGGGAAAAAACCTATATGACCAACATCGGCGTTGACTTCGCCCTGCTCGACAACCGTCTCTCGGGTTCGCTCGATGTCTACAACAAGGATACGAAGGGCATACTCATCTCATTGCCTGCCCCGCTGGAGCATGGCACGAGCGTCGTCCCCAACCAGAACGCCGGAGAAGTCAACAACAAAGGTTTTGAACTCGATCTCCACTGGAACGACCGCATCGGAAGCGTAATCTACAACGTAGGCTTCAACCTCGGTTTCGTCAACAACAAAGTGACGAAATTCCAGGGCGACATCTCCTCCATAAGCGGTGTCTACAAGATACAGGAGGGGCGCCCCGTCAACCAGCTCTATGTCATCACCGTCGACCGCATTGTCCGCGACAAGGCCGACCTTGACTATGTACAGTCGCTTGTCGACAGGAATCCCGACTATTTCGCCACCTACCAGCGTCCCGAGCTCGGCGACTTCCTCTACCGTGATGCCAACGGCGACGGCAAGCTCGACTCCAACGACCGCGTTGAGATAGGCCACGGCACGCTTCCGCGCCTCACCTACGGCGCCAATATCGGGCTGAGCTGGAACAATTTCGATTTCAGCGTGCTTTTTCAGGGTGTCGGCAACCATCAGGTCTACTACAACAATCAGGCGTTCCGCTTCGTCACCGTAATGGGGCAGTCGCTCATAAAGGATATTACCGACAACGCATGGACCCCCGAAAATCCCTACAACTCGAAGTATCCCATACTGCGCAACAGCTCCAACGGCAAGAACAACATAGCGAGTGACGCTTTCGTGCACAATGCCGCCTATTTCCGCTGCAAGAACATACAGCTCGGCTACACCGTGCCCCGCAAAATCACCAAAAAATTCTTCGTCGAGAACCTGAAGATTTATACCAGTATCGACAACCTCTTCACTATCACCGATTTCCCCGGCCTCGACCCGGAGATAGGCGCCACAGTAGGCTATCCCTCCGTGCGCCAATACTCAATCGGTGTCAACATATCATTCTAATCCCCGTCACATAAACTGAAAAATATCTTTTTACAGCAATGAAAATCACAAGAATAAAATATATGGCGGCCATGCTGGCGGCCACGGCGATACTCAGCGGTTGCGAAAGCCTCGACTATACTCCCGGCGATCAGATGTCGGGGCAGACTTTCTGGCAGACCGAGGACCATGCCCGTCAGGCTGCCGTCGGCCTGTATGCTGCCATGAAGGCCGACTGGTGTTTCGGCCTCGAGTTCACATTCGACATGTGCACCGACCTTGCCGACGGTACTACTCCGTGGTCCGACATATCGCGCGGCAATACATTCGCCTCCAACAGTTCCGGGGTGCAGAACCACTGGCAGTACCTCTATGAACTCGTCCACCGTTCAAACACCGTGATACGCAATGTCGCCCGTATGCCCATAAGTCAGCAGACCATCGACCGCGTGACCGGCGAGGCCAAATTCCTCCGTGCGATGGCCTATTTCCGCATGCTCAACTGCTGGGGCGGCGTCCCTTACTACGACGAGACATGCGACATCAACGAGCAGTTCGCCAATCTCAAGTCACCCCGCAGTTCGGCCGACGAGATACGCCGCCATATCCTCGACGACCTTACCGAGGCTATCGAGAAGCTCCCGGTGAACTGGGAAGCCGCCGACCTGGGGCGCGCCACCAAGGGGGCTGCCTACGCCCTGCGCGGAAAGGTCTATCTGTTCAACGGCCAGTGGGAGGAAGCCCGCGCCGACTTCGAGGAGATAGTCTATAACAAAAGCAACAACTACGGCTATTCACTCCACCCCGACTACAATGAGCTGTTCCGCCTCTACAACGGCCGTCACAGCCCTGAAATGATATTTTCCATCCAGTCGATTGACGGCAATACAGCCGGCTATGCCCTCAATATCGTGGGTTATTTCGGCAACAAGGCAACAATGCGTCTTATCGCGAGCAACTGCATCGTGCCCTCGACCACACTTGTCGACATGTATGAGAATACCGACGGCTCTCCGTTTGACTGGGACGACATCTTCCCGGGGTTCAATTCCGGCGATTCGCAGTTGCGCCGCAAGTACATGAGCGTGGCGATTGACCAGGGCAGTACACGTGTCACCGACCTGCTCGAATGCGACACGACAAAAGTGATGGATGCCTACCGTCTGCGCGACCCGCGCCTCTGCCTCAATGTGATTACGCCCTATTCGCATTATCTCGGCACAGATGCCGGCTCCACGCCTATGGACAAGCAGTTCGTGCTCGCCGACCCCTCCAAGGGTGGCGCACCTATGGAGGCTATGGCCTTTATCCGCAACTCGGAAGGGTGGAACTCCTACTTCTGGCGCAAATGGATACCTACGGGCAATCTCGACGGCTACTGGGGCGAGTACAACCGCACTCCCTACGAGTTCCCGCTCATACGTCTGGGCGACGTGATACTGATGCTTGCCGAGGCTTATAACGAAACCGGCGAGCTGGACAAGGCCGTCACCGAAGTCAACAAGATACGTTCACGTGTAGGAATGCCTGGACTCAACAGCGGTCCGTCATGGCTTGCGGTAGGCGGCAAGGAGGAGATGGCTCTGCGCATACGCCGCGAGCGCGCCTTCGAGCTTGCCGGCGAAGGACAGCGCTACTGGGATCTCCGCCGCTGGGGCATGCTCGAGCAATCGGTACGCAACGCCACCGACATATTCGGCGACCTGATGTACACCCGCTCCTACCAGCCCCGCCACGAACTGTGGCCCATCCCCCTCGTGGAAATGGAACGCAACACCAACCTCACCCAAAACCCCGGCTGGCAATAACCCAATTAATACAGATGGAACATGCGGTCCATCATCTGCCATTTTTCGTCGGCTGTGGCTTCGGCCGAGCAGTCCTGAAAACGTGACATGAATGTTTCCCACTCCTGTTGGCGGGGGAGTTTGGCAAGCCGTTCCATCGCCTCGTCCCAGTTGAAATCGAGCGGGGTCTCCACTATCATGAACAGCTTGTTGCCGAGGATGTAGATTTCCATCTCGAGGATGCCTACCTCGCGTATACCGTCGATTACCTCTTTCCATATCACGCCTTCGGAATGTGCATGGCGGTAGTCGTCGATGAACTTTTGGTCGCCCTCGCGCAGCTGCATGGTGCGGCAGTAGCGCTTCACGGGCACGTCATATTGCTTTACTTTAAATCCTTCAGTCATAATTTATATAATTAATTTTGTCAATTTGTAGGGACGCGATTCATCGCGTCCGCGCTATTGTTGCGTATTTTGTCTTGCTACGCCATTCGGGCGCGGACGCGATGAATCGCGTCCCTACAATGTTCTTATTGTTTTTGCAATGCTCTTTATGCTTTCACTTTGCGGGTGCGGTGGCCGTATATCATCACTACGATGAAGCATATCAGCGGCAGCACGAACGATACGTTGACCGCAGGCATGCCGAGTACGACGCCATTGTCGATGATGCTTGCCTGAAGCGGGGGCAATACCGAGCCGCCGAGGATGGCCATAATCAGGCCGGCGGCGCCGAATTTGGCATCTTCGCCAAGTCCGTCAAGCGCTATACCGTAGATGGTGGGGAACATCAGCGACATGCATGCCGACACTGCCATCAGGCAGTACAGGCCGACGATGCCGTCGATGAATATCACGCCGAGGGTGAATACTCCGGCCGCTATCGCGAGTGTGCGCAACAATATTCCGGGATTGAAATATTTGAGCAGGAAGGTGCAAATGAAGCGCGAGCAGCAGAATATGATCATGGCTATGATGTTGTACTGCTGCGACAGCACTTCGGCGGCTTTCTCCTCCATGCCTTCACCTGTGAACACGCGGGTGCCGTACTGGATTATGAATGTCCAGCACATGATCTGCGCGCCTACATAGAAGAATTGCGCTATGACGCCTTCGCGGTAACGGCGCAGCCTGAATATGCGGCGCAGCGAGCCGAAGAAATTGATTTTCTTCGTCGGTTCGCCGCATTTCGGTATACCCGAGAAACGTATCACAAGCAGCATCGCTATTACTATCGCCCCGATTATGAGATACGGGCCGATAACTACCGACAGGTCATGCTCCTTGACGGCCTCGAATGCGGCCTCGCCCATGTTGGCGCGGTCGGCAGTGTCGGCGGGGTCAAGACGGTTCTGTATGAAATTCATTGCCACGAACATGCCGAGCAGCGACCCCACGGGGTTGAACGCCTGCGCCAGGTTGAGGCGGCGTGTCGCCGTGTCCTCCGAACCCATCGCAAGAATATACGGGTTGCACGATGTCTCGAGCACCGACAGTCCGCAGGTCAGCACGAAGTATGCTATCAGGAACGGATAATACTCGCCCGTCTCCTTTGCGGGGAGGAACAGAAGCGCTCCGAAAGCGTACAGCCCGAGGCCGAGCAGCACGCCGGCTTTGTAGCTGAAGCGGCGTATGAATATCGCGGCGGGGAATGCCATCGCGAAGTAGCCTCCGTAGAAGGCCACCTGCACGAGCGCCCCCTCGGTGACACTCATACGGAAAATCTTGGAGAACGCCTTGACCATCGGGTTGGTGATGTCGTTGGCAAATCCCCACAGGGCGAAGCAGCTCGTGATGAGCACGAAGGGCACCACGTAGCTTACTCCCTTGAAATGAAGTATCGAGTTGTTTTCTGTATTTGTTTCAGTCTTCATGGATTGGTGTTTATGTCAGGTGTGTCTGTGTTTATCCCGTTACGGAGGTTATATCGTCGCGCGAGGTCACTCGCCCGTCGGCGATTGCCTGTACGAGTATGTTCCCTATCGCGGTAGCCTCCACGTCGGCGGCTTCCACCTTGATGCCGGCAGCTTCGGCCGTGAGCCTGTTGAGGAGCTTGTTGCGGCTTCCTCCGCCCATTATGCGCAGCTTTTTCACCGGATAGGGGAGGAATGTGTCGAGCTGACGGATGCCGCGTGCGTAGCGCTGTGCGAGCGACGATATGACGGTGCGGGCAAATTCGCCGCGGGTCGCCGGCACACGCAGTCCGTTGCGGCGGCAATAGTCGGCAATGACGGTTTCCATGTCGGCTGCCGAGGCGAATACCGGGTCGTCGACATCAACCACGGTGTCTATGTCGGCGTTCTCGGCCTCATTGATAAGTTCCACTATACCGACCGGATTGCCCTTTTCGCTCCATGCCGCCATGAGGCGCTGGAGCATCCACAGTCCGGTGATATTCTGCAGGAAGCGGATACGTCCGCCCACGGCTCCTTCGTTGGTGAAACCGGCCGCGCGTGCCTCCTCGGTCAGTACCGGTTCGGGCAGGTCGA
Organism: uncultured Bacteroidales bacterium; assembly: GCA_905210435.1. GTDB lineage: Bacteria > Bacteroidota > Bacteroidia > Bacteroidales > Muribaculaceae > JAGBWK01. The sequence goes on along the minus strand of CAJLWO010000027.1, from coordinate 15,440 downwards.
TGCCGAGCAGCGACCATGTGCCTGAGCTGAGCCATGCCGTCGTGCCGTCGGAAGTAGCTGTGGCAAATACGGCGCTTGCAGTGTCGTGCGAGCCTACCGCGATGACCTCAACCGGGTAATCCACTCCGATTGACGCAGACACATCGCGTTTCAATACGCCACGCGATGTTCCCGGCATCACTATATCTCCGAACAACCGGCAAGGCAATCCCAATTTGTCGATAAAATCGTAATCCCATTGGCGGGTGCTTGCATTGAGAAGCCCCGAGGTCGAGGCAATGGTATATTCATTGGAAATACGGCCGGTCAGATAGAAGCTGAACAAGTCGGGCATGAACAGCAGATGGCTTGCCGCATTTATCAGGATAGGGGCATCGCGATACAAAGCCATCAGTCTGAACATGGTATTGATTGCCATCACCTGAGTGCCATTTACAGCATAATGGGCGCTTCGGGAGTGGGTTGCATAAAACTCTTCAGGAATTCCTTCTACAGCCTCGTCGCGATAGCATACGGGATTGCAGATGAGGTTGCCCTTGTTATCGATGAGACCGAAGTCAACGCCCCAGGTATCGATACCTATGCTCTGCAACCGCAGACCGGAAGCGACAGCCTTGCGCAGCCCTTCGACCATTTCGGCGTAGAGCGACAGGAAATCCCAGTAAAGACGTTTGCCGCACCTTACCTGACGGTTGGTGAAACGGTGTATCTCGACGAGCCGCAGCGAGTTGTCGTCATCGATTATGCCGGCAATGACACGCCCGCTTCCGCCGCCGAAATCGACGGCGATGTAAGCGGGTGTGCCGGTTTTTATTTCAGTGCTGGATGTCGGCATCATTTACCCTGTTTACCCATGAAATAAACGCCGAGGTCATCAATCTCGCCGCGTGTGAGCGGGTCGATGTTGTCGCCGTTGAGCACGGCGATACGGCAGGCCATCTCGAAGAACATGGCGCGTTCGAACGCCTGGTTGAAGTCCTTGCCGCATACGACCTGTCCGTGCTTGAGGAGCATGACCGAGTTGTGTTCGAGCATTGCGTCGACCACAGCCTTAGCCAGTTCGGGCGAGCCGGGACGGTAGTAGGGTATCATCGGTATCTCCTCGCCTACGTGGAGCGGGCACTCTGCTGTGAAGTTGAGTGTGGCGGGACGCTGCTTCATGCATGCCACGGCAGTTGCGTAGGGCGACTGGAAGTGCAGCACGCAGCCCACATCCTCACGCTCGCGCATCACGCCGAGGTGGAATACCGACTCAATCGACGGACGCACGCCGTTGAGCACTTCGCCGTCGCTGAAACGGCACACGGCCACACGGTCGGGTGTGAGGTCGGGAACCCATGAACCGGTACCCGATATGAGCACTTCGTCGCCGATGCGCCATGACAGGTTGCCGCTGCTACATACGGTCAGACCGGCACGTCCCACGCGGTGCGCCATTTCTACAAACTGTTCTATCTGTTCTTTAGTAGCCATATCATGCATTATTTATAGATGGGACCATAGTTTTTGCAGGCGCGGTAGTCGGAGCCTTCCTTGTCCATGCCGAATGCGTTCCATGCGGCGGGACGGAATATCTTGTCCTCCTCGACATTGTGCATGCACACAGGTATGCGGAGTATCGATGCGAGGGTGATGAGGTCCTGGCCGATGTGACCGAACGAGATTGCACCGTGGTTGGCGCCCCAGTTGTTCATCACCGAGTATACGTCGCGGAAAGCGGGTTTGTCGCACAGACGGGGCACGAACCATGTGGTGGGCCAGGTCGGGTCGGTACGCATGTCGAGCGCCCGGTTGATTTCGGGGTCGATTTCCACTGTCCAGCCTTCGGCAATCTGAAGCACCGGGCCGAGACCCTTGATGATGTTGAGGCGTGACATTGTCACGGGCATTCCGCCTTTCGATAGGAAGTGCGACGAGAAGCCTCCGCCGCGGAAGTAGTCGCGGTCGGCGGGATACCATGTAGTGGCTTTCAGACATGCTTTTACGTCATCTTCAGTCACGTCGCCTACCTGTTTCATTACGTGATTGCCTTCGGCATCGGTCATTTCGCCGGTAGCGTCGAGGGTTGTGGCGCCTGAGTTGATGAGGTGGATGATACCGCCTGCAGCGCGGCCTGTAAGTTCTTTGCCGGTGACACGTTTTACGGCCTCGGGGCTCCAGTAGGTACGCACGTCGGAGAATATCTGGGCTGTGCCTGTCAGGAGATGGCCGAAGAGCATTGCCACACCGTTGCATGAGTCGTTTTCGGTAGCGAGTACGAACGCTTCGCGTATGCCGTTCCAGTCAAACGAAGTGTTGAGCAGGGCTTCCGAGTAGTCGCCGTTGGGGTAGAAGTCGGTCCACTGGCGTTGTCCCTGGAATCCGGCCGCGATTGCGTTGTGGCCGAGCGATTCCTCTTTGAATCCCATTTCGAGGAGTTTGGGGTTGCCGGTCATGAGGTCGCGCATGATGATGGTCATCTTGACGATGAATTCCCAGTCGGCGTCTTTCTGCTCGCGGGTCTTGCGTTTTTCGGGGCGGTTCTTGAAGTCTTCACCTTCGTTGACCTTGCAGTGCTCGCGTGTCCAAGCCATAGCCTTCTCGTATTCTTCGTGGTCGTAGATGCCTTCGGTCATGCGGCGTATGATTTCGGTCAGGTCGATTGACTCGCAGCGCATGCCGAGATACTCCTCGAAGAAGTCGGGATTGACAATCGAGCCGGCGATACCCATCGATACCGAACCCATCGACAGATAGGAGCGGCCGCGCATGGTGGCCACGGCGATGGCGGCGCGGGCGAAGCGCAGTATCTTTTCAGCCACGTCGGCGGGTATGGTATTGTCGTCGATGTCCTGTACGTCGCGTCCGTAGATGCCGAATGCGGGCAGACCTTTCTGCGCATGTCCGGCGAGTACGGCTGCGAGGTATACGGCTCCGGGGCGTTCCGTGCCGTTGAAGCCCCACACGGCTTTGGGCCAGTAGGGGTTCATGTCCATTGTCTCGGCACCGTAGCACCAGCATGAGGTGACTGAGATGGTTGCGCCTACACCTTCGCGCTCGAATTTCTCGGCGCAGGCTGCGCTTTCGGCCACTCGGCCTATCGTGCCGTCGGCGATGACGCATTCCACGGGAGTGCCGTCGCCATGACGCAGATTTTTAGTGATGAGTTCGGCCACGGCTTTGGCCAGGTTCATGGTTTTCTCTTCAAGGCTTTCGCGTACTCCGCCCTGACGTCCGTCGATAGTGGGGCGTATGCCGATTTTAGGATACTTTTTCATGATTGTAACAGTATTATAAGTTAGATTTGTTATAATGTCGGTCATATATGCCGTATCGGCTATGTCGGTTTGTCGTATGCAGAGCGCTTCCACCCGCGTGTACTGATGCAAATTTAGCATATTTTCTCCATTGTGAAATGAAAAAAATGCGTCATTCTTTACTACAAATGCTCTCTATTTGTAATATCCCGCGTCGTATCGCAACACATCACTTATGCGGAGTTGGGTGGAGCGGGAGAGTTGCAAAACTTATAATATTTTACATATATGATACGTCATCTTGTAGGGCTGCACCCCGGTGCAGCCGCCAAGCAACTGATAATCAACTTTTGTTATCGGCTGCTCCGGGGAGCAGCCCTACATCATGCAATCATCTACATCAGTTTTGCAACACCCCCGTGGTAACTTTTAGTGTAATAAGAATAATACCACGAGGGCGAGACGCCCTCGCCCCACTCCATGCTCCTTACGTAATCAGCATTGCATCGTGTCTGTACATTATGACGAATGCTCCCGGCCGGGTGTGTCGGTCGGGAGCATTCGTAGTATTGTCAATATATGCGTTTGGTCGTGGGCGCGGATTATTCGTTGAAGTCGGTTACTTCAAATCCGCTTTCATCGAATTCGTCGTCATTGAATGTGGCCTCACCGTAGTATTCGTCGTCAAGGCCGAGGTCGAGACCCGCGTCGGCGGTCTGTGAGTCGAGTTTGGCGTTGAATTCGTCGAAATCTACTGTCTGTGGGGGAGGGGTGCCGCGCGATATGCTGCACAAGGGGTCTTTGAGCGACTTGCCGGGAGTCATCTCCTTCATCTCCATGAAGAACGAGCGGTCGGTCAGATAGTCGAAGTTGAAAATGAGGCGCTGGCCTTCATCCTCGATAAGATCCTCGAGCACGCAGTCATCCATCAGGTATACATCTTCGTCGGAACTTGAACCCATGTCCTCCATTGTGATTTCACGAGTTTTCTCCCAGTTGCCCTCGCACAGGAAGAAAGAGCAGAACTGGTTCTTGTCGTATCCTACACTGTCGCAGATCGCATTTTTAAGCTCCATGAAAGTTGCGCTGGAGTCAACGACAATCACTCTCTTGAAGTTTTCGACTTCATCGGATATTATATTAAATGTAAATGTCATAATTGAAAGTATTTTATAGTGGAGCAAGTATAACAACTCAGCATTAAAAATGTTATGTCACGGAACTTATGCAATGCTGTCGGACGGTTACGCGGTTCAGTCGCGGGCGATGGTATCGTCGACAGGCAGCGGACGCTTGAACACCTCTTTGAACGAGATGAGTGATTCCGTGCGCGAGAGTCCGAGATTCTGCAGCTTCTCGTGTATAAGATGGAGGAGATGGTCATTGTTGCGGGCGAACACCTTGATGAAAAGATCGTACTGTCCGGTCGTGAAATGACATTCCACCACTTCGGGTATATCCCTAAGTTTTTCTATCACATCGTTGAATGATGCGGGGTCTTTGAGGAAAAAGCCCATGTAAGCGCAGGTCTCATAACCTATAGCAGAGGGCTCAACCAGCATTTCCGTACCCTTAATCACTCCCGATGCCTGTAACTTGCCGATACGCTGATGGACCGCAGCGCCTGAAACTCCGCATTCGCGGGCTATCTCGAGAAATGGTTTGCGGGCGTTGCCCGACATCATCTGCAATATCTTCACATCAAGTTGGTCAAGTTGGGTATGAGCCATAGTTTCGGAGTCTTATTTAGTTTTGCGCTGCAAATATAGTGAATATCGTAATTTTTCAAATGCTAAATGTTATTTTTTTTTATAAATTTGCGGCATGAAACGTATATTTTTCCTTTTTGCTATAATATTATGTATGCTTTCGGGCCTCTCGTCGTGCAGGCCTGAGGGGGACACGCGCATGTCGGTAGCGGTGAGTCTGCCTCCGCAGGCGTCGTTGCTCAGGGAGATTACGGGCGATTCGATTGAGATTGTCACGCTGATGCAGGCCGATGCCAATCCCGAGGCGTTCGAGGTGACTGTCAACGGCATGCGCGCGGTCAATGATGCGGCCGTGTATATGAAGGCGGGAAATCTGCCGTTTGAGCAGACGCTTACCGAACGTATCGGCCAATCGAATCCTGAATTACGTTTCGTAGATGTGTCCGACGGCATAGAGTTGATTTACGGCACGCACGCCCACGGCAACCATACGCACGAGCCGGCCGACCCGCATACCTGGACGTCGGTATCCAACCTTAAGGTAATAGCCGCCAACATGCTTGCCGCCGTCAGCGATGCCGACCCCGCCCGCAAGGATTTCTATACGGCCAATTACAACCGGCTCGTGGCACGGCTCGACTCTCTCGACACCGTCATATCATCGCGCCTCGACAGCATAGGCACGCGTTCGTTCCTTATCTGGCACCCATCGTTGTCATATTTCGCGCGCGACTACGGCCTGGAGCAGATTGCCGTAGGGCAGGACAACAAGGAGATGACGCCCGGTCAGCTGCGCGATACGCATCGCCATGCGGCCGACAAAGGTGTGAAAGTGATGTTCATACAGCAGAATTTCGACACCCGGCAGGCTGCTACGCTCGCCGACGAACTCGGTATATCCATCGTACAAATCAATCCTCTCGATGACGACTACCTCAAGCAATTCAATATCATCGCCGACGCCCTCGCACGCTGACGGCACGGCCACGGAGCACCATTGCAACGGCCACTGCCTGCATCACACTCCGCGTATGCATCATGACGGCGATACCATCATAACCCTTGACAATGTGGGATTCCGCCGCAACGGCAAAATAATACTCGAAGATGTCAACCTCGGCATAGGCCGCGGCGACTTTTTCGCCATCACAGGGCCTAACGGCGGAGGCAAAACGACACTTCTGCGGTTGATACTCAAGCTGATAAAGCCTACGTGCGGCTCAGTGACCTATTTTGACCGTGGAAGCCGAGCCGATCATCTGCCGATAGGCTATCTGCCTCAGAAAAACATGATTGACTCGCGGTTCCCGATTACGGTGAAGGAGGTAATCACCTCGGGACTTATTGCGATAAAGGATATTGACAAGGCCGAACGCGCCGAGCGTGTACGCCGCGCCATAGATACCGTAGGCCTCGACAACAGGAAGGACTTCACTCTCGACCGGCTCTCAGGCGGCCAGCTGCAGCGTACGCTCCTTGCCCGCGCCATTATCAGCGCGCCGCAGATACTTGTGCTCGACGAGCCGCTGAGCTACCTCGACAAGCAGTTTGAATACCGTGTATATGACATAATTTCGGAACTTGCGCCGACCACCACCATTATCCTCGTGTCGCACGAGATGTCGCGCATAGCCTCGATGGCCAACCGTCATATCATTGTCGACCACCGCATAGAGGAGTGCACGGCCGACCATCATTATTTCGCTCTCGACTGCCCCCACAACCGATAACCGGCATTGAGTAATTTGCGTTCAAACGTCGTTGTATCTTGAAGGGGACGCGATTTATCGCGTCCGCATAATGTCTTGGTATTTAATTGGATACCGATAGTGACGCGGACGCGATGAATCGCGACCCTACAATCCAGCCGATTTCCGAATTTTATGTGTCCCTACAAATTCGCTGTGACAGCTGATGTTTGCGTCAACTGCGGTCAGCGTGCGGAGAACAGCGCGCGGTTGGCACGCAACCAGCGGTCGGTGCGTAATCTGAGCAGGAAGATTGCACCGCGGAAACACAGTTCGATTGCCATAGCTATCCATACCCCTTTAAGTCCCATTGTCGGTGCGAGAATGGCGGCGAGCGTGAGGCGCACGCCCCATATGCTTCCGAGGTTCATGCCTGCCGGCACGAGAGTGTCGCCGGCGCCGATGAACACGCCGTAGGCCACTATCGAGGCGGCGAACATCGGTTCGGCAAACGCCTCGATACGAAGCACTTCCGTGCCGAGCGAACAGATTGCCCCGACGGGTGATATTATTCCCATCATCACCGGTGCTCCGACATACATCACCACTCCCATAACTGTCATTACGACTATGCCCGATATGACTGTTATTTTGGCGAAAGAACGTGCCAGACGTTCGCGTCCCGCCCCGAGGCTTTGTCCTACAAGGGTCGTGGCCGCCTCGCTTATGCCGTAGCCGGGCATGTAGCAAAGGCTTTCGGCTGTGACGGCAAACGCGTTGGCGGCGATTGCCACAGTGCCCAGGGGCGCCACGATGGCGGTGATGAACACCTGCGCGCCGCACATGAGCATATGCTCTATGCCTAAGGGGGTGGATATGCGGAAGGCACGTCGCAGACAGTGCATGCCGGGCATGAACGACCCCTGGGAATACCTCAGGTTGAGCTCTTTGTTGCGCCGCCACAGATACCACAGCATGACGGCGGCCGCCACTGTCTCGGCAAGAGCCGTGCCTATGGCCGCTCCGGTTACTCCGAGGCCGGCGCCGGGGAGCCGTAATGACATTCCGGCGATGTCAAGATTGTGGGCGGGAAATATCAGGAAGAAATTGAAAATCACGTCGAGCACACACATCCCTACGTTGACTATGCCGGGGAAAAGCGTGTTGCCGCTGCACCGAAGCATCGCGCCGCTCAGAAAACTTATCTGCAGGAACGGCAGCGACAGACTGAATACCAGGAAATAAGATGATGCGCCGGGCGCTATGTCGTCGCTTCCGCCGAGCCACAGAGGCAGGTGTCCGCTTATTGCTGCTCCGAATATGGCGAGCAGGATGCTGAACACAATAACCGGCAGGAACGACTGGCGGAGCACACTTTCGGCTCCACGGCGGTCGGAGGCTCCGATGCGGTTGGCCACCTGCACTGAAAATCCTGAGGCTACGGCCGAGCAGAGTCCCCACATGAGCCATGTCGACGTTGCCATCAGTCCGATTGATGCCGATGATTCGGCTCCGAGCGAGCCGACCATCGCGGCGTCGATGTACTGCATGACGATGGTCGACAGCTGCGCCACTATCGCCGGCCATGACAATACTGCGGTGAGACGCAGCTGCTGTCGCAGCGACATCTCCTGTCCGCGGCGTATCATGGCAAGCAGACTGTCTCTCTCCATAGTTGTCAGTCGTTCAATCCTTTTGCAAATGAGACGATACGGTCGATGCCGTCGGCTACCACGGCGCGGGGAGCGGCGAGATTGATGCGTATGAACTGTTCGCCCGGTGCACCGTATATCGCACCCGGACTCACCATTATGCGGCCCTGCTCCTCCAGCCGTAGGGCGAATGTCTCGCCGTCAAGTCCCGAGGGGGCGACATTGAGCCACAGCAGATATGTGCCTTCGAGCGGGGTGACGGTGTATCCGGGCAGTCCGGCCGTCAGCCGCTCCACGGCCATGAGGTAATTGCCGTGAAGGTATTTTACAAGCGCTGCGAGCCACGGTTCCCCCTCGTTGTAGGCGGCGACAAGAGCCGCGACACCGAACGGATTGACGTCGCATACCTCGTTGTCGTTGATGGCGCGGTCTATGCGCCGGCGCATCTCCGGGTCGCGGCATACGATGTTGGCAATCTGGAGGCCGGCGGTGTTGAATGCCTTGCTCGGTGAGTTGCAGCACACGCATCGTGCCGACAGGTCGTCGCCGAGAGTGGCGTAAGGAGTGTATTCAAATCCGGGAAACGTCAGTTCGCAATGTATTTCGTCGGACACTACTATGACGTTGTGGCGCAGGCATATATCGCCTATGCGTCGCAATTCGTCGCGGGTCCACACGCGTCCTGCGGGATTGTGCGGGTTGCAGAGAAGCATCATCGTGGCGCGCGGGTCGGCGGCACAGCGTTCCAGTCCGTCGAAATCAATGGTGTAGCGTCCGTCGGGATGATATATGAGAGGATTTTCAAAAATCGCGCAGCCGTTGTTGCGTATAGAGGAGAAGAAGCAGTTGTAGACGGGTGTCTGGACGATGACTTTGTCGCCGGGGCGTGTCAATCCTTTGATTATGGCCGAGATGGCTGGTACTACGCCCGACGTGTAGATGACGTCGCCTGGATTTATCTCCCAGCCGTGACGTCTGCCGAACCAGCCGGTAAGGGCGTCGTAGTAGTCTGTGCCGACTTTCGTATAGCCGAACACTCCATGCTCCACCCTGCGCCGTAACGCCTCGATGATGCACGGTGCCGTACGGAAATCCATATCGGCCACCCACATAGGCAAAATATCACCGGCCGGAGGCGTATCCCACTTGTAAGATCCCGTCCCCCGCCTGCAAACTATCTCGTCAAAATCAAAATGCTCCATAAATCTAAATTAAAAGACTCTGATTAGACACTTTTTAATATTACAAACATAGTCTGCTTGCTGTTTGAATCGTAGGAAGCAGGGTTGGAATATCGTTTGAAACTGCTTCGAATACGAGGTCAGCATCAAGTTCGAAATAACCATGAGCAATATGGTTTTGCATTCCTACAATAGCGCTCCACGGAATCTCGGGGAAATTGGATTGTAGAAAATCAGGAATAATCCGATTGATTCTGTTGACTCCTTCACCAATAGCCGTTAATAAAGTGCAATTAGCAGCAAGTAACTGCATGCCTGATTGCGATTTATAATAATCGTCAGCTGATTTGACTGATTTGTTCCATTCAATCAATTGACAAATTGTATCTTCAATAGATTTAAGAGTCAGGAGAACTCGTTCTTTATCCCGGTCAGAGTATTTTGATGCCATCGCGTGAAATCTGATTTAAAAATTTTGCAGACAGATGAGAATGACGCCGTACTAAATCGACTGAAGTACAGAGTATTTGCTCCAAAAAGTTTTTTAGACCGCTCATGAGGAAAATTTTAGGAGGCATGTCCACAAGAATATCGACATCGCTATCCTCGTTATTATCTCTCCGGGCAGTGGAACCGTAAAGACATAATCCGGTCACCCCGTATTTTTCCTTCATAACGGGTAAATTCTCGTTTAATATTCTAATGCAATATTCTGAAACCATTTATAAGTAACTGTTTAAGAGCTTGTACAAAATTCATATCACTTTGCTTTTGAAGGCCTTGCCAGTGTCTTTTTGCTCGCTCTTCAGTCACGTAGCTACGGCTACGCTCCCTCATCGCAAGCAAAAATCCATCTGACAATTCCTCTCAAAATCTGCATCATATAAATTTGGACAAGCTCTAAAATTATTTTATACTAACCATTCTCATTATTTTAATATTCTGCCGGAGTCTTTTTCGTCGCTTTCCGTCTCGTCATCAGTCATGTAGCTCGCTACACTCCTTCTTCCTCACCGGAAATCGCCTGAAAAATCATTCCGTCATAATATCAAAATAATTTTGAACAGTTACTTATCTGATAATAATTATTGCAAAGATAGGAAAAATAATGGATTGGGGAAGTTATGTGGCTGTGATTATGATACACCCTCTTACTTTTCGGTCAGTTTGAAGTGGAGGGTGCCGCCGTTGATTATGGCTGAGTGGGGGATGGCGGTGCCGGTCAGTTTTTCGCCGTTGAGGGTTACGGTGTCTATGTAGATGGCGTCGGGCGAGGGACGGTCGGCTGTGATGACGAACTGCTTGCCTGAGGGGAGGTTGTAGGTGATGCGGTCGAAGAGGAGAGAGGTGATTTCATATTCCGGCAGACCGGGGCAAAGGGGATGGAAGCCCGAGGCCGTGTTCGGCATGCACTATGGTGGTACTTGTCGAAGCTCCTATTATCGGATTGACATAATCTGACAGACGCGCTCCGGCCGCGCAATGGCATATCGCCGACAGGCACATCGCTGAGAGAATGGTAATAGATTTTTTCATTTCGTGATAATAATCGGTGTAAGTAAACTATTAGGTAATCTTTGCTACAAAAATAAAAAATTAAGGTATAATTTAAATGTAACGGACAATTGATTTTTTTGTACGACAGGGGATATTTTACATATCGGAAAATAAAAAAAATGATGACTGACGCAAAATAGCAATTTTTTGACGCAAACGTCAGTGGCCCGTGGCGCAAAGCAACAGATTTTTGGGCAGTGTGTCACTTGACGGAATTACAAGCATTTACTAATTTTGCAAAAGTGAAAAATTCAGTGTAAATAATCAAAAACCTGAGCCGCCTCACATGAGTGGCGGCTACGGCTTCCGAAACAAACAAACCAAACATTATCATCCCTCAGCTGAGTATTATTTGAGCATTTTACAGGCTTCAAATAATACTCTCTGACCGGGAGGCCGAAGCGGAAGTTGCCGCCGGCACCGCCCAGTACCTTGTTAATACCATTTAATACCATTTTCAACTTTATATCACCCACCGCGTATATCCATTATGAAAGCAGCGAAAATATTGATTTCTGCGATAGTGTCACTGTCGGCAATATCGCTCCACGGCGAAAGCATCACCCCTTCGACAAAAGAAAATTCCTGCCAGAAGGAGATGAGGGAACGTGGCTACGGAATGTTTATTCATTTCGGGATGAATACGTTCATAGAGATGGAATGGTCGGAGGGAAAAGAGCCGGCCACTACTTACAATCCGACCGAACTTGATTGCGAGCAGTGGGTGCGCACGGCACGCGACGCGGGATTCCGCTATGTGTTGCTCGTGACAAAGCATCATGACGGCTTCTGCCTGTGGAACAGCGCCGTCACCGATTACGACGTGGCATCGTCGGGCAACAAGACCGATGTCGTGAAGGCTGTAAGTGACGCATGCCGGAAATACGGTCTGGAATTCGGCGTGTATTATTCGCTGTGGGACCGCCACGAGCCGTCGTATCAGGCCGAAGATTTCGGTGAATACCGCAAGTTTATGGACGCCCAGCTTACCGAGTTGCTCACCAACTACGGCGACGTGTGCGAGATATGGTTCGACGGCGGCTGGGACAAGAAGCCCGAGGACTGGGACATACCGCACATATACCGGCTTGTCAAAAAGTTGCAGCCTGATTGCGCTATGGGCGTAAATGTCAGCGCCGAGATTGCCGACAATAATAATGAGGGAGTCAGCTACGGTTCGGCCGACCCCGACCACATGACCGGGAATGATGAAATCGTATTCCGGTATTTCCCGATAGACTTCCGCCTGAAAGACCCGTATATAGCCAACTGGCGTGACAATAAGATATATGAGATTGACGGCGAGGACTATTACCTGCCTTTCGAGCATACCATCTGCCTGAGCAGGCAGTGGAACTGGTTCCAGAAAGAAAATGTGATGGAAACCCGTGACATCGACGAACTTGAGGAACTGTTCTACCGCACGATGGCCAACAACAATACCCTCGTAATGAATGTACCGCCGGACAGGAGGGGACTTATCCGTCAGAATGAAATCAACATATTGATGGAACTTCGCGATCGCATCGGAATAAATAAAAGCGGCAAGAAGCTGAAGCATAAGATGCTGCAAAAACCTGTGTCGTTATGCCGCAATGCAAAGGCATCATCGGAGTGGGCCACGGGCGAATATGGCGCGGATAAAGCCTTCGACGGAGGTCTGCACCGCCGCTGGGCATGCGCTGAAAACACAGGGTGGCTTGAGGTGGAACTCGACCCCGAACAGGCATTTGAACGAATCACGATATTCGAATATATGGACGAGGTGATGGCTCCTGACGGTTTTTCACGGGTTCGCGCCAACCGCATTACCCGTTATTCTATCGATGCTTACAACGACGGGAAGTGGGAAACTATCTACACATCGACAGAACCGATGGGCGACTGCAAGGTAATCAATTTTGCCACTCCGCAGTATGCCGAGAGGTTGAGACTCGATATCAAGAGCGCTACAGCTCCGCCTTCAGTCCACGAAATGTCGGTGTACGGCAGTCAGCCACGCTGACAGTAAATCATACTGCTGAATGCCGGAATATTATTTCGGTACGGAATCGGAACATCAAAAACATAAAACAGATAAAACATGATTACAGAGACTGCAAAACGCCTTCTCGTAGGGTTTGTGGCATTGACCGGAGTGTTTTCGGCCACGTCGCAGGAACTTTACAAAGACATGAGCCAGACACCGGAAGCCAGAGCGAAAGACCTTCTCGGACGACTCACGGTAGAGGAAAAAGTTTCGTTGCTCTACGCTTCTTCCCCCGGAATTGAGCGTATGGGCATCGACAAATATTACATGGGCAACGAGGCCCTCCACGGTATCATCCGTCCGGGCAAGTTCACCGTGTTCCCACAGGCTATCGGTCTGGCAAGTATGTGGAACCCCGACATGCAGCTCAAAGTAGCGACGGTGGCGTCGGACGAGGCCCGTGCACGCTGGAACGAACTTGAACGCGGCAAGAAACAGACAGCACAGTTCTGCGACCTGCTCACATTCTGGTCGCCGACAGTCAATATGGCACGTGACCCCCGCTGGGGCCGCACTCCCGAGACATACGGCGAGGACCCCTATCTGTCGGGCGTGCTCGGCACTCAGTTCGTGCGCGGATTGCAGGGCAATCATCCCCGCTATCTCAAGACGGTTTCTACTCCTAAGCATTTTGCCGCCAACAACGAGGAGCACAACCGCTTCGAGTGTCAGGCCGCCATTACCGAGACCGATATGCGCGAATATTATCTGCCCGCTTTCGAACGCTGCGTCAAGGAGGGTAACGCACAGTCAATCATGACCGCCTACAATGCCATCAACGGAGTGCCCTGTACGGTCAACAACTGGCTGCTTAAGAAAGTGCTGAAGCAGGACTGGGGATTTGACGGATACATCGTGTCGGACTGCGGCGCTCCCGGCCTGGTGATGTGGAACCACCACTATGCCAAGACACCGGAAGCGGCAGCGATGATGTGTCTGCAGGCCGGTCTCGACGTGGAGTGCGGCGACTATATATTCCGCACCGCGCTGCTCGACGCCTACAAACAGTATATGGTCACCGAGGAGCAGATTGACTCGGCCGCCTACCACGTGCTCCGCGCCCGTATGCGTCTGGGCATGTTCGACGACCCCGATGCTGTTCCCTACAACCATCTGAGCCCGTCGATAGTAGGCTGTCAGGAGCATCAGGACCTCGCGCTCGAGGCTGCCCGCCAGAGTATCGTGCTGCTCAAGAACAGCAAAAACACATTACCCCTCAATGAGAAAAAACTCAAGAAGATAGCCGTAGTGGGCATCAATGCCGCCAACCATGAGTTCGGCGACTACTCCGGTGAGCCGGTAAGAGAACCTGTATCGGTGCTCGAGGGTATACGTCAGCGTGTCGGCAATGATGTCGAGGTGCTTTACGCTCCCTGGGTGTCCAACGAGGAGGGATTCCAGCTTGTTTCGGCGCTCAATTTCCCTGAAGGACTCAAGGGCGAATATTACGACAACCCCAACTTCGAGGGCACGCCGAAGGTGCGTACCGACAAGAGCATCAATTTCGAACCCGCCAACCAGGCTCCCGATCCCTTCCTTCCCGCATCGCCCATGTCGATACGCTGGACAGGTAAACTCGTACCGACCGTGTCGGGACAGTATGTGCTGAGCTTCACCAGCGATGACGGTGTGCGCGTATGGCTCGACGGCGAGCTTGTAATCGAGGATTGGAATGTGCATGCGCGCCGTGACGAAAAAGCTATTCTCAATCTGGAAAAGGGCCGCAGCTACGACCTGAAGGTTGAATACTACGATGCCGGAGGCGACTGCATTGCACGCCTGAACTGGATGGTGCCGAGCACCGGTGCGAACGTGATGGAGGAGATGTTCGGCGAGGCTGCCAAGATAGTCAAGGACGCCGATGTGGTGATAGCCGTGATGGGTATCAACCAGTCAATCGAGCGCGAAGGTCAGGACCGTGTGACTCTCGGTCTGCCCAAGGACCAGCAGATATTCCTTCAGGAGGCATATAAACTCAACCCCAATACGGTGCTCGTACTCGTGGCCGGCAGCTCGATGGGTATCAACTGGGAGTCGGAAAATCTTCCCGCGATAGTCGATGCATGGTATCCCGGGGAGGCCGGCGGAACAGCTGTGGCCGAAGTGCTTTTCGGCGATTACAACCCGGCCGGACGTCTGCCGCTGACATTCTACAGCTCAATCGACGACCTGCCCGACTTCAACGACTACAATGTGAAGAACAACCGTACATATATGTACTTCACCGGCAAGCCGCTCTATGCGTTCGGCCACGGACTGAGCTACACGAAGTTTGACTACCGCAACCTCAAGGTATCCCAGGATGACGAGAATGTGACTCTGACTTTCGATATCCTCAAATCCGCAACTACGCGCCTAATATGATACAGAAGCGAAAAGAATCTGCAT
>CAJLWO010000026.1 GCA_905210435.1 uncultured Bacteroidales bacterium | reverse complement strand
TCACTTGAAAATTAAATGTTTAACAGCATAAATTTAAATTTTGTCATCTACTAAAATATATTTCTTTAATTATATTTCTGTATGTTTCACTATTTCCCGGAGAAGTTCGTACGACCAGCATCGACGCACGGCCTGTCATACTGAAAAATGAAGGAATAATCTTTGAAAGCTCCTCCTTGTTTGAAGCCTCGAAATAATCCATATCGACAGATTTGGCAACATCCTCCCATTTTATTGTCGGGATATTGCAAAGCAGCTGTTCCCTGCGTTCATAATCCCGTGTAGCTTTTGTGAGTCTGAATATTTCTCCACCCTCATTGGCAAGAATAACCATTTTGAATTTTGGGGTAAGCTGTCCTGAAAACAGGGCGGATATATCGTAGATTGCACTCATGTCGCCTGTAACTAACAAGGTCGGCGTTTCTGCCACGCTTGAAAATCCAAGAGCGGTTGATGTAGAACCGTCAATTCCGTTAACGCCCCGGTTACAGTACAGCCTATGTCCCTTTACTCCGGTCAGCGACATATAACGTATCGACATCCCGTTGGAGCATTGTATGTTGTAATTTTCAGGCAAATGTTCCAATATCATGCCGACAGCCGTAATGTCGCTCCACTGTGCCGACGTCATTAACGAAGTCTTGACCGCCTGTGCCTTATCGTATAGGTCTAACCATATCTCTCTATACGATGGCACATCGTGCTTCGGCATATTGTCGACGAGGCTTTTGAGAAATGTCGGCGCATCTGCGACTATTGTCCGCTCCAGGTGATGGTATGTATCTTCAGGTTCCTGCCTGTCATTGATGCGCCAGTGGTTGTATCCGTCAATACTTCTAAGCCATTCCTTGAGGTTGCGGCTCACCGGCGAGGTTTTCCCAAATGTTATCACTGTCTGCGGGCGGTATCTGTCGGATTCCTCCCGGATTTTACCTATTATGGATTCTATATCGGTAATTACGCCGGCCGCACGGCAATTGCTCACAATATCGGCAATCACCACGACATTGGGGCACGCCAACAATTGCTCCACTATCATATCCATATTGCTGTCAGGTGGCATCTGTCCAAGGAAAACGAGTATTTTATTATACGCGATTTCCTTAATATGGCTCGATAAAGTGTCGTCCGGCATGGATAGGCCCGCAGGTGCCACCGGCAAACCGTCGTAGGGTATACTTTTGTAAGTAAGAGCATCATTCCCCTCTTCGAGATGAAGATTGATATGTACCGGACCTTTCCTTGGCGATAATGAAAGAGAAATCGTACGGTTTATGATATCGAATCCCTCTTTGGTGCAGGGTGTCGTGGCGTCAATATCAACCGATGCTTTTACTATATTGTCAAGTGCGTGATACTGATGGATTGTCTGCCCGTCGTTAATGTCTATTACATCTATCGGGCGGTCGGCCGTAATGGCAATCAATGGAATTCCACGATAGTAAGCTTCTGCTATGGCCGGCGCGTAATTAAGCATTGCCGACCCTGAAGTACATACGAGAGCAACAGGTTGAGATACACAGTCACTGATACCGAGAGCCGAAAATGCCGCCACACGTTCGTCGACAACCATGTGCATGGAAAACCCCGTATTGTCTGCCGCCGCTCTTACCATGCGCAGCGAACGCGACCCCGAAGAGGCAACTACATGCTTTACGCCTGAACGATATAGAATTTCTGCTATAATATCGGTTGATTCTTCCATTTTCATATATGCAAAATTAGTAATAATTGAGGATAAATACGTATATTTGTACCATCTTTTATATATTAACAATGCGCTGTTTCTGCTCGATAATAATATTATTATGTATATGTATCGTTTCCGTCTATGCCGGGCCGGCTGAGGCCGACTCACTGCAGACGCGCAATATTACCGCCACCGACATTTTGTTTCAGCCCGATAGTGTAATCGTTAAAAAGCAGAACATAATCCGGCGAATAATAAAATATTTCGATGATACTAACAAGCCTTCGGAGCACAAAAAAGTCGACTATAGTTTAATCGGCGGTCCGGCCTACTCAAGCGACACAAAACTTTCGCTCGGGATACTGGGGGCTATGCTCTATACTTCGGGCGACAATGATTCCATCACATCGCAGTCCAACGCCACACTTTATACGGTATTTTCAAGTACCGGATATTACAATATCGGATTCCGCGGCATTCACTTCACGCCTGGCGACAAATGGCGCGGCAATTATAAGATATCGTTTTTCTCGATGCCCACATATTTTTGGGGAATTGGATATGATACGGCATCGCACGACACCAACAAGACAAAATATCTGCAACTGAATGCCGAATTAAGAGCATCGTTCGACTATCATATTTTTGAGAACTGTTATCTCGGGCCGATTGTCCATTTCAACTACATGCGCGCTAAGGATGCCGACAGCTATGCATTATGGAACGGCGAGCCGCTGCATACTTTCAATTATGGTGCCGGAATAAATTTCTATTATGATACGCGCGACTGCCTGACAGCTCCTCACAAAGGATGGTACATAGGCTTTATCCAGCGTTTTTATCCTCGGTTTCTGTTTAATAAAAGTGCTTTTTCAAGTACGGATATAACCGTCAGCAGCTACTTCGGCGTCTGGCGCGATGCTGTTGTCGCAGTTAATTTGCACGGATTGTTCACCTACGGCAATACCCCCTGGAGCATGCTCCCGTTTATCGGAGGAAGCTATACGATGAGGGGATATTACGAAGGCAGATACCGCGACAAGAATGCCGTGGATGCGACCTTGGAACTGCGGCAACATATCTGGCGCCGCAACAGTGCCGTTGTATGGGTGGGTGCCGGAACAGTTTTCCCCTCGTTCAGAGATTTGCGCTCGCGCGAAATTTTGCCTAACTTTGGTGTCGGATATCGCTGGGAGTTCAAGAAGAATGTCAACGTCCGCCTCGATGTCGGCTTTGGAAAAGGCGAATCCGGAATTATATTCAATATAAACGAAGCATTCTGACATGATACGCATATCCGCACGTGACAATCAAATCCCCGAAATCGTAAAAACATATTAAACCATTTCCAGATATAATTTTATTGTTGACAAACTTTTTATAGAAATAAACACCAATGAACCGTTTCGGTAAATCGATAAGGAACTTTTTTAACAACATAAATATTCTGGCTGTCATTTTTCCGTTACTTATGATAGTTCCAAATATTCTGCTGAATATTACGGAGAAGATGTCATTTACTGCCGGAACTATCAATATCATAGTGCCGCTTTCGCTGTATTACCTGCTTATGAGCGCACGTAAAAACGCCGGTGTCACCATATTGTGGCTTATTATCTTTATGGTGATGAATGGATTTCAGATTGTTGTCCTGTATCTGTTCGGCGAGTCAATCATTGCTATTGACATGCTTATCAACTGCGTTACGACCAATAGCTCGGAAGCGGGGGAACTGCTTAAGAATCTCGTTCTTCCGATGCTTATAAGCGCTGTAATATATTTGCCCCTCATTGGCTGGGGCATTTATAGTGCGGTGCGCAAACTTAATACGTCTGACAGTTTCAGGAAACTGTCTCGCCGATACGGACTGATCGGGCTCGCAACGGGAATTACTCTGTCAGCAATCGCTATGCTTGTGCCCGCAAACTTCAACCCGGCACGAAATATTTATCCTCTTAACGTTCTGTCAAATATAGTAACGGCGCTGCATCGTACGTATCAGAGCGCGAACTACCACAAGACCTCATCCGATTTCCGTTATAACGCAAAAGACACACATGACAAAACGCCGGATGAGATATATGTGCTTGTAATCGGAGAGACATCACGCGCCATCAACTGGGAGCTTTTCGGCTATGACCGCCCGACCAATCCACGGCTTTCACAACGGAATAATCTTATAACATTCCCGCGCGCCATATCGCAATCCAACACGACCCATAAATGCGTGCCAATGATGCTGACACATACTACCCCCCTCTCTTTCGATTCGATAATGTATCGCAAAAGCATCATAGCCGCATTCAAGGAGGTGGGGTATAACACCGCGGTATTCTCCAATCAGGCAAAAAACCATTCCTACACCCAATATTTCTCGGAAGAAGCCGATGAAGTGAAATATCTCGAAGGCGACGACCATTACGACATGAATCTGGTGGGACTTCTCCGGGAGAATCTGTTGAAAAACCCGTGTAAAAAGCATTTCATCATACTCCACACCTATGGCTCGCATTTCAATTATAACGAGCGTTATCCCGAAGAAATGTCATATTTCAGACCCGACGATGCCTCGCAGGCCAATATTCGACATCGGCCTCAACTGCTGAATGCGTATGATAACGCCATACGCTACACCGACAGCGTGCTTGATGACATCATATCGCTCCTCGACGCCACTGATAAGAAAGCCGTTATGATTTACACCTCCGACCACGGTGAGGATATATTTGACGACGAAAGAGGACGTTTTCTCCATGCGTCTCCGGTCCCGACATACTACCAGCTGCATGTGCCTATGATTGTATGGACATCCGAAGAATATGATGCGGCATATCCGCAGATACGCAGTTCTATAATCGGGAACAAAGAGTTGTACGTCGCTCCCTCGCAGTCCGTTTTCCATACGCTTTTACAGATAAGCGGTATTGACACCCCTTATTTCGATGCGGCACAGTCAGTAGCATCGCCGTCGTATACCGCTCCGGCACCGATGTATCTCAATGATTATAATGAAGGACAGCCACTCGAAAAATCCGGGATAAAGAAACACGACATTGAGCGCTTCAAAGAAATCGGAATTTTATAATTCTCATAATTTTCGATTTTGAAAACAGAATCGAGAACCAGAATTAGCAAAGTTTCCCAAAATAGAGCTAATAATCCCTAAGTATCAACAACTTGGGGATTATTAGTTTTATAAAAGTTTTCCAAAACGAATAATTATTCAAAAATTATCTCTATAAAAGTTGCACCGTTCGGATATGTTTTATACATTTGCAGTGTTTTGGTGTCCTCCTGAAACAATATGCAGCCTATACACCTTGAACAACATTTACCCTACCGTTTTCTCTCTCGTATAATTACATAAACAAAATAAAAAATCAATGATACAAACCGTACTCAAACGCGATGGTCGCGTCGTGGGCTATAATGAAGAAAAGATTAAAGCCGCAATCCGCAAAGCCATGCTTCAGACCGAACTTGGCGAAGATGAAGCGTTGATTCACAAAATTGCTGACCGCATCGGTGTCACCGGTAAAGAACAGATGTCGGTGGAGGAAATTCAGGACCGTGTGGAAGTCGAGCTAATGAAGAGCCCGAGAAAAGAGGTTGCCAAACGATATATCGCTTATCGCGACAAGCGTTCTATCGCACGACGGGCTAAGACTCGCGACATGTTCCTCGAAATTATTGAGGCCAAGAACAATGATATCACGCGCGAGAACGCCAACATGAACACCGACTCTCCTGCCGGCATGATGATGAAATTTGCGAGCGAGACAACCAAACCTTTTGTCGACGACTACCTCCTTTCTGACGAGGCGCGTGATGCTGTCAAAAACGGTTATCTCCACATCCATGACAAGGACTACTACCCTACCAAAAGTCTCACCTGCGTGCAGCATCCGCTCGACCGCATACTCAAGTCCGGATTTATAGCCGGTCATGGTGAATCGCGTCCGGCCAAACGTATCGAGACCGCCTCGATTATCGGTTGCATATCATTGGAAACCGCGCAAAATGAAATGCATGGCGGCCAGGCTATTCCTGCATTCGACTTCTATCTTGCGCCCTACGTGCGTTCCTCTTATATTGAAGAGGTAAAATGCATAGAGCAGCTTTCAGGCGAGGATTATTCGCAACTCTACAACGCCGAAATCGACGACTTCATAAAACGTCCGCTCGATGGCCTTAAGGGCGCTGACCGTGCCATGCAGCACGCTATCAACCGCACGGTAGGCCGCGTTCATCAGGCTATGGAGGCATTCATTCACAATATGAACACAATCCATTCGCGCGGCGGCAATCAGGTTGTGTTCTCATCCATCAACTACGGCACCGATACTTCAGCCGAAGGCCGTTGCATCATCCGCGAGCTGCTCCAGTCGACCTATGAAGGTGTCGGCAACGGTGCAACTGCGATTTTCCCGATACAGATATGGAAGAAAAAGCGCGGTGTCAACTATCTGCCGGGCGACCGCAACTATGACCTCTATCAGCATGCATGCAAGGTGACAGCCCGCCGCTTCTTCCCCAATTTCGTGAATCTCGACGCCACGTTCAACCGACACGAGAAGTGGGACGCCAACGACCCGCGTCGTTATCAGTACGAAGTAGCCACAATGGGATGCCGTACGCGTGTGTTTGAAAACCGTTACGGCGAAAAGACATCAATCGGCCGCGGCAATATCTCCTTCTCAACAATCAACATCGTGCGTATCGCCATCGAGTGCATGCAGATTATGAATCCGGAAGAGCGCATCGAACGCTTCTTCACAAAACTTGACGAAGTCCTCGAGATTACCGCCCGACAGCTCAATGACCGATACGACTTCCAGAAGACAGCACTTGTCAAACAGTTCCCGCTCCTTATGTCGCGGCTGTGGAACGGCACCGAAAATCTGAAACCGAACGATACCATCGAATCGGTCATCAACCAGGGTACTCTCGGCATCGGGTTCATCGGCCTTGCGGAATGCCTCGTGGCATTGACCGGCAAGCATCATGGTGAATCGGACGACGCTCAGAAACTCGGACTGCGCATAGTCTCGCACATGCGTAGCCGTGCCAACGAGTTCTCGGAACGCTACGGTCATAACTTCTCGGTTCTTGCTACTCCCGCCGAAGGCCTTTCGGGAAAATTCACGACCAAAGACCGCAAGACATTCGGTGTGATACCGGGCATAACCGACAAGATATACTATACGAACTCCAACCACGTGCCTGTATATTACCATTGCTCCCCGCGTAAGAAAGCACAGGTCGAGGCTCCATATCACGAACTGACTCGCGGTGGTCACATATTCTATGTAGAAATTGACGGCGACGCAACTCACAATCCCAAGGCTATCGACGACATCGTAGCCCTCATGGACCAGTACAATATCGGCTACTGCTCGGTCAACCATAACCGAAACCGCTGTATGGACTGCGGCTACGAGGACGCGCAGGACAGCCTTGACGAATGCCCGAAATGTCACTCAAAGAACATTGACAAACTGCAACGCATCACAGGCTACCTCGTAGGAACCACCGACCGTTGGAACAAAGCCAAACTCGCCGAACTCAACGACCGCGTAGTCCACAAATAAAATCATAATGAGGGAGTTATAATATTCAAATTTTCTAAACCGCGGCAACTATCTGACAGCTTGACATAGTAGCCGCGGTTTTTAACCGCGGAATATTAAAGCATTGATTATATTCTCATAATGGACCAACCTAAAATTCACGTGATGGATATTGTGCCGGGAACATCAGTTGATGGCCCGGGTCTTCGCACATCAATCTACCTGTCCGGTTGCCGTCATCACTGCCCCGGATGCCACAATCCGCACACATGGGATTTTGCGCAAGGCACACCGATGACCGTTGATGAAATAATGCAGATTGTCGAAGAAAACGGATTTAATGTAACCCTGACCGGCGGCGATCCGCTTTACTCTCTCCCCGCCATTATTCCTCTCATACAGGCTATCAATGCGGCCGGCTACTCGATATGGCTCTATACCGGATTCACATATGAGCAGCTACTATCGCTTCCAGACATCGAAGCAATCTTGCCGTTGCTCGAGGCAATCGTCGACGGTCCGTTTGAACAGGACAAAAGAGACTTGTCATTAAGTTTCCGTGGCTCCTCCAACCAGCGTATCATTGACGTAAGAAACACATTGGCATCCGGAGAAATCATAACTTTTGATTATTAAGCACAATGGCAAAGGAAATAGAACGCAAATATCTTGTCACCGACGATTCATATAAATCAATGGCGACACACAGCCGTCACATCATCCAGACATACCTGTCTACATCCCCCGATGCGACTGTACGGCTGCGTATCATTGACTCCCGAGCATTCCTGACAGTAAAAAGCCGAAACAAAGGCTGCTGCCGCGGAGAATGGGAATACGAAATCCCTGTATCCGACGCCCGCGAGATGATTGACAGCTGCAACATAGCGAATAACACAATAGAAAAAACGCGCTACTACATCCCATTCGACAACCACACATGGGAAATCGACGAATTTGCCGGCCGCCTGACAGGCCTCACAGTAGCCGAAATCGAGCTTTCCACCCCCGATGCCACCTACACCCTTCCCCCCTTCATAGGCACAGAAGTAACCGACGACCCCCGCTACTACAACTCCGTCCTCACCACCCTCACCTATCCCTTCTGACCATAACCAACCCAATAAAAATCCGCTTCCATTCCCATCTCCACATACTCCCATGAGAGAGCTTCACAGCTCGTCCCATTCTATTCCCCATTGTCTCCCTTTGCACCATTGCCCCCCACTCCCGTAAACCATTCATATCGGCCGGATTTATAGCCAAGTGATGAGGCGTAAGCCGAATAATCTCTAATACTCGGCTCTTTCGGTCCCGGCACATGCACTCTGCAACGACATCTTACTCTTGACAAAGCATTTTGAATTAAATCTGTCAATGTCCTCTCATGCAAAATTACAATAAGGGGAAAAACAAAATGCGCCAAAATATTACAAACGAGAGCAGGTTGCACGGCATAATACCTTGACAACCTGCTACCAAATTAACTATACTTACTGAGAACTATTTGCTCGTTCTGGAGGACTGGGATTCTTTTGAGTCGCGCCATACGCGGTTCACTTTGTTGCCGCCGAAGTTATACGTTATGCCGAATATCACCTGTGACTGATGGCTGTCAAATGTCTGACGGAGAGTAAAGTCGCGGAATTGCTGCGTGGAGCGCGATTTATTCCATCCGAAAATATCATTGGCCGAGAGACGCAGGTTCAATCGGTTGTCAAGCAGTGAATATCGTAGTGTGAGGCTCAGTAGTTGCAGGGCTTTGTACTCCACCAGGCTGTCATGCCAGGGGAAATAATGCGTAAAACGGGCGTTGAAAGTAAGCGTTTTCTGCTGATTGAGCATCCAGTTGCCGCTGACCTCAATTTTGCCTGACCAGTCATCGAGTGTCGGCGTCTGAAAATCGGCTCTGTTGCCGTGCGCATGACTGTGAAACACCTCTCCCCCGACGTTCATCTCCCACCACTGGAATATGTTGCGGCGATAGCTGGCGTAGAGTCCCGTTTTATTGGTCGACAGGCAGTTATAAGGGATTGTGCTCTTGACTCCGTCGGCGTCAAACTGACGGACATAGCTAATGGCATCCTCGGCAAACGAGGTATAGAGCACGGCATATAGTCCGCCGAGACCGTAATAGTTGATTTCCGCGTTATGGTAAAGCGTCGGCTTGAGGTCGGGATTGCCTGAGGCGTAATCGTCTACGGCCTGATAGAAGCGGAACGGATTCAGGTCCCAGAAATTAGGGCGTCCCATCCCCATCGAGTAGCTCAGATTGAACGAACCGATTTTATCCTTGTTCCATGACAGATTCAGTGTCGGGAACAGTCGCCCGTAGTCGTCTCGGTTGGTGAGAGGGTGGTTACGAAGATGGCTTCGGGTCCAAGTATATTCGTAGCGCAATCCGATTTTACCCCACAGCCCGCTGCCGAGGCTTCTCGCAGTCGACAGATATGCGGCGCCTATACGTTCTCGATAGTCAAACGCATTTGACTCATTCGTATTTGGTACCCATGCGTTCCCGATGCGGTCGCTCAGGTCCAGTGATGACGAGTTGTCGATGTCGGTGTATGCGATGCCGGTCCCAATCTGCGCCCATTTATAAGGAAGTTTGAAATCTACCTTACCGCTGTGGAAAGTATAGTCATTGACGCTGTTCTCGGCAATACCCGCGTCACCGAGGTCCGTAATGTCATAGAGTGTGGATACGATTGCGCGGCTTGGATCATGTTTGGTGAAAAGATTATAGGTCAGCTGCAACTGCTCGCCGTTATTACCGAAAGTCCAGTCATAAAATCCGGTCACGGTCAGAGCGTTGACCGGCCGTTCCTTCGTGTCGGAGTGCGATACTGACGTGTAATTTCCATAGTCGGTATGGCCGTCCCTCTTGCCTGTGACATTGTCATATTTGTAATTGACGATGACGCCGGCACTCATGGCCGATGAGAATTTGTAGCGGAACAGCGCGTTAAATCCAGTGTTGAAGATATGGGAGTCAGTGCGCGAACGCGACAGCCTGACGTGGTCAGCAAAGCGGTATTCAGCGTCAAGATCGTTGACGACTTTTAGATCGTGCAGGTTGGCATCAAGCGACAGTTCGACACGGCGTGTCGTATGGTGTACACTGCCGCTGAGATATTCGCTCAGTTTGTCACTGAAATTCAATGAGCCGTACATGCTCCCTCTCGTGCCAAGCGTCTCATCCTTCGTGACGATTGACATATAGACGGCGTTTGGCTCTACGGCATATCTCGACGGCGGGGTGGAAATAAGCTCTATCTTCTCGATATTGTCGGCCTGCAGTGCGCGGAGGCGAGTTGTCATGGCCTCGTCATCAAGTTCCATCAATATGCGTCGATTATATAGCGTACCTTCCCCTTTCCGGCAACTTTTACCGAGCCGTTTTCGACCGCTACCCTCGGTATACGGTCGAGTAGAGTGAGTCCGTCGAGTCCTTTGCTGTACGGGGCGTTCTTGACGAGGTATATGAGTTTACCCTCCTGTTGCTTGACGACCGGACGTCGTGCCACAACGACTACTTCGTCAAGCTGAAGCTGGCGCTCCCATGCCGCCGCGATTGAATCGCAGGCGATGGAGTCGGTCTGTGCCGCCGCGCTCAATGCCGACAGCGCGCACACGATGATTGAAAATGCTGATTTCATAATGATAAATTGATTTGGATTGGGTACAGCAATGACTTCCTCCCGCACTTGCAGGAAGTTAACACATTGCCAATAAGGTTGTTAATGCATTATTTCGTTTTCAATATAAAACGGTTGTTGAGATTGTCACCGACGATAAATTCTATCTCGCCGGCGCGAAGTGCGCCCAACGCGGCGCGCGAACTCAGATGACCGTTTATGTAGATGCGTGGAGCGGGCGTGTTTTTCGGCAGGTCAATTTTGACACTCGTGACACTTCCTTCGTATGTATAGGCGATAGCGTGCGCCTCCTAGCCGTCCGCTGAATGAACGATGCTGTACCCCACTTCATTTAACTGCGGGGCAAATACCGACGCACTTAATGGTTCAGCCAAAGCGGAATTTCTGACCCCGGCTACGACAAGGAGCACCGCAGGAAGCAATATCCCCGCAAATATCCGTCGCGAGGCACGGCTCTCGGTCGACATCATCATTTTAATTCTTGACTTCAGGCGGCTGTGCGTCAGGCTGTCGACAAAACGATGAGCCCCGACCGCAACGGCATTGCGCAGCAACAGCATCTGATACTTTTTCTCGTCATAGCCCATTGCCACAATATCATTGTCGACTTCAAATTCATGTACATCCTGCACCTCTTTCGCTAAAAGATATGCCGCCGGATTAAACCAGTTGAATATGACCATCATCTGCGCCACGGCAAGATCAATCCAATGGTGGTGACGCAAATGACATCGTTCATGCTCGATTATCAACTGCATATCGGTTTCCGCGACTGAGGTCGGCAACACTATATACCGTCCCCAACTGAATGGCGCATACCCGCTGTCGGCAATCACTAACGTATAGCCGTCGCACTGCGTGTGCTCCCCTCTCTGTATCACCCGCATTATGCGGAATATGGAACGCCCGGTAAAAACTGTCGCCGCCACAACACCTACAGCGTAGACCAAAGCCAGAACCTTGGGCCATTCAGGAGCCGGAGTGTCGGAAAGCATGCTTATTTCCTCCATAATATAATTGACACCTCCCGCGGCTTCGGCATCAGGCATTGCCGTCAATGCGTCGTAAAACGGCACACCGAGCAGTGAAAGAGCATAGCATCCCATCAGCACCATCCGGTTGAAACGGAAAAATGTCGCCGAGGCAAGCGTCCATTTGTACACGAGATAGAATACCGCCAGCAACAGCGCTACATAGAATGCATATATCGTAATCGCTCCCATTTCGCCTATTTTTTCTTCTCAATCATATCGATAAGTTCGCGCAGCTCGTCAGCCGAGATTGATTCGTTGCGCGTCAGTGTCGACACAAGATTTAACGACGAACCTCCGAAAAAACGGCTGATGATATTCTTAAGCGAATTCTCGCGATAGGGTTCCACATCCTTGATGGCACAGTAGCGGTTGGCATTGCCTACCATCTCTTTTTTTACCCATCCTTTACTCTCAAGACCTTTGAGGAACGTTGCAATCGTGTTGAAATGCGGCCGCGGCTCAGGCAACTTTTCAACAATCTCACGCACAAAGAGCGGCCCGTTATTCCAAAGCGCACTCATAATCTCCTCTTCTCTTTCCGATAGTTTTTTCATAATGTAGTGGATTTATTACGCCACAAATATATCACTAATATTTTAGTAATACAACTAATTTATTAGTAATTTTCAGATTTTTTTAGTACACAACGCCGACATATGGCATAGCCAATAACGCGTAGAGGATGTTGCAGAACCTCTAATTGTAGGGACGCACGGTCTGTGCGTCCGGAAAACTAGCGTTGATTATCAGCGAATTATCGGACACGCAGACCGTGCGTCCCTACGTTACAAACCGGAATTTTGCAGTCTTGCGACGCCCTCGATTTACATCATGTCCACGATGACTATTTAAAAAAATATTTATACCCTGTATCCAACGAATCGTAAATAATCATTAAATTTGTCCGTAAAAAATATCCAGCCATGATATCCAATAAAGCAAAAAGAAATATTTGGCTTGTGCTCAGCCTAATATCCATAGCCGTTGTCATTGACCGTGTCATCAGATTGATTCATCATGAAATAGACTGGTGGGACCTTTGCTCAGCAATTATAATAACCGCCTGTTGCGCAAAATTTTATCTTAGTTATAGCAAACAGGCCAAAGAGGACAATCACTCAGATAATCCGGTTCATTGATTGTACAGCCCTGTAATTAAGCGTATTATTATGAATATTATGAATATTATGAATATTATGAATATTATGAATATTATGAAAAAGAAAGTAAAATTCAGTACATACAGTACAATCATTACCGTCATCATACTTGCAGCACTAATCGGAATACTGTGTTGGCAAGCATATGAAAATATCGGCTGGGCAATCTGGGCCTTGTTTGGCGTGATAGTACTCTTTTGCTCGTTAGCCCTTTTCTATGCGCCGGTCTCAATCTCGGTGGACGACAGATATTTAAATATCAACCGCACGCTCCGTACAAAGAAAATTCCCCTCACCGAAATAAAAACCGCAGAACTATGTCCTCCGACCGTGGCCGAAAAACGCATATGCGGAAGCGGCGGATTCTTCGGCTATTGGGGTCATTTTACCGAACCCTCCATCGGCAAATACTTCGCCTACTATGGCAAAGCCTCCGACTGCTTCCTCATAACCCTCACCAACAACAAAAAATACCTCCTCGGCTGCCAAAACGCCCCCGAAATAATCACCGTCATCACCTCCCGCCTCAAATAATACCCGACTAAATACTCGACAAAATAGTTGACTAATCAATACGTATAACCCAACAAGTGCATGCGATTTTTTTGCAAACGCATATTAATCTTTGTGGCAATTGTCAAAGTCTCGAAAATTATTAGTAAATTTGCATTATAGCGTCCTCATTCTGTAAATGACTTTCATCGCTTTTAGGTGTCTCGCCCAGCGAAGAACCAATCTCTCAAAGTAATAATCGGCTTGCCACTTGATCCCTCAAGACTTACGGCGAGACCCCAAATTAACTTTGGAGACTTCCATATAGACGCACAGGCTTTGGTCGGCCTTCAGATGCTATTAGGAAGTTTTAATATTTCATTGAATATAAACCGATTAGATATAATTCAAATAGTTGGTAGAGATTTCTTGGTGACCAACATCGAGAACGGAGAATTTAGCTATCAACAAGTTTTGGATAGATCATTATCTGGACATTATAAATTAGATATTCGTTTCGTTGATGAAACAAATAGAGTTGCTGTTCTTATTGAAACAAAAAGGCGTTTTAATCTAACGAGCGATATAGAGCAACTTTTTTCCTATGTTGCTTTAGAACAAGAGTTAAATCCCGATTTCAAAATCATCGCTATACTTGCCAATACAAGTAATGACAACATTAAAGTATGGAAGTTAGCACCAAACGAAGAAAGTGTAGAATTAAAAGTTCGTGTTGGAATATTACCGTCGTCATCATCCCGAGTTCAAGGCCTGCGCACGACAGATTGAATGGAATATCATCCGGGAAGAATCGTCAGTCAATGTACTGCCGATAATGCAGACCGACATCTTTCTCACCATAGGCGACCGCACGCTGATTATCGACACCAAATACTATACGACTTCGATGGCTAAGAAATTTGACAAATTCAAAATCCATTCCGCCAACCAGTATCAGATATTCTCCTACGTGATGAATCATGACCGCAGCCATACCGGCAAAACCGACGGCATGTTGCTTTACGCCAAAACACAGGAAGAAATAGTCCCCGACAATCAGGCAAAATTCGCCGACGGCAACACCATCTACTACCGCACTCTCGACCTGAACCAAGACTTCGAAAACATAAAATCCCAACTCGAATCCCTGGCAGGCATCTAATATACCTACCTCATTTTCCGAGTTATTACACAAGCAATTACATTTATCCGTACCCCTGTACTCTAATATATCCCGGATTCTGCATTAAATCCGCGACACCATTAAGAATACAATACTGCGACCTTAAATTTTATTTTTTGGATGACTGTCTCGCCTGCGCAAGCAATTCCTGAGAAGGCACTATAAAGATTTCAAGGCGACGGTTTTTCGCACGGTTCGCACGGGATGTGGATTCGGCAATCGGTGAACTGTTGCCTTTGGGGAATCCGATGATATTGTCAGGGTTGAAACCTATAGATTCGAGATAGTCGAGTACAGCGACTGTACGGCGCTCAGTCAGATTATAGAGATAATCTTCCGAACCGGTATCGTCAGAATGCACGGCTACCACTATTTTGAAACGGTCATCGGGTGTGGCATACTGTTTGAAAAATTCAAGCGTCTTATGTGCTGTCGGCATTAATACCGTATCATTCGGCGCGAAAAGATTATCTGTCGGGATAACAGTAATGACGACCTCGCCTTCGCGCATTGTCTCTACATCGTATCCTTCACAATATAGATTCTCAGCGATTGATTTCATGTATGCACGAACATAGGCACGCAATTTCGGACCCACCATAGGCGACCTTAATTCGTTGTCAAATTCCTGAGCGGCACTGTTGGCCGCTTCCTGCTCGATGAGCGATGATTGGGCGGACATACCACCACCTGTGAAAAGGGTTATGGCTACCGCAAAAGATAAGACAAAGCGTTTCATTTTGATGTGTTTCTGTTTATAAGACCGAATCTTCATACTCTATTTCCGCTTCAACAATTACGGGAATGTCTTCAGCCTTAATTTGTGCATGGTGGTCTTTTTTAAGCATACGGGTTATGTAATCGCACAATTCTGCCGAGATATCTTCATCATCATCGGCTTCAAAGTCGTCGTCGATTTCAAGCAGTCCGTTTTCTTCGTAGTAATCCCATATCATATCTATGACATTGAGGATTTCGTCCTCCTGATAAACGGAAAGCCCTTTTTCTCTGAGTGCATTGTTTATGTATTCAACCGCTTTATTTTCGTCGTATATGTCCATGATATTGTATCTGTTAGTTTATCAAAAGATTTTAATGTAATCTCTTATATATCCAAAAGTCCTGAAGGAAGTTCGACAGTGATATGACGGGTATCTGTGTTAATTCCGGCAATCAGTTCTTCGGCGACAGGTATGAGATGAGTCTTTCCGTTATCGGCAGTCACAATGAAAAGGACATTTTCAGTAGTATCATCAATGTCTGTAATCGTACCGTTGAGCACCCCGTCATTGGAAGAAATAGAATATCCGATAAAATCCTCCGCATAGAATCCGTCTTCGTCATCGCCACCGTCATCAGCGATTTCTTCCGATAAGGCATATATCGTCTTGTTGGCAATTGACATAGCCTTCCTTTCGTTGTCAATACCGTCGACTGTTATAAGATATGACTGTACACCACGTTGCCTTACTCCAGAGATGAAAAAAGGCACAAAAATACCATCAATATCCAATACTATACAACTCAAATCATCAAGTTCTGCCGGATCGGATATAATAGCGTTGATTTCCCCTTTTATACCATGAGGCTGATTGAAACGCCCAATTTCGGTTAACTGCTCTTCGGTTATCATGATTGTACTGCAAGGTCCACGTTCCTATAACGCGAGTTGTTACTCTACGTAATGTATGATTACAATTTTTAATATGCTGCCCCAAGCGACAACTCCGCTATTTTTTCTTTTTCTTCTTTTTACCGGTTGCCGCAACAGGAGCTTCCTGAAACTGATGGAGTTTTGTCGTTTCAGGATTGAGACGTATTGCACCGTGCGACATCTCGGCCAAATCACGGAATATACGTTCATCCTCTACACCATCAGGATTTACCGCAAGCATCGACTTCTTCATGTGGTTGGCGATAAGCAATATCAATGCGTCCCGTTCTTCCCCTTCGGGATAGTTGGCTGCATTATGTATCATACTTTCAAGATATTTTCCATAGTGGCGGTAGCTGAAATTGCGATCTTGATAATGCAGCGGTTCGGGTATGGTAGTAAGGCTTTCGGGCTGTATTATTTCAGTCGGATAGTCTATGTCGAGATTGAAGTCGGACATTATGGCGAGATGGTCCCACAACTTGTGGAGGGCATCGTTATTTTTCTGCAATTGCATCAGGTTGCTCATCGCTGTTATTACTGCGTAAGCGCAACGCGTGCGTTCATCGCGATCCTCGATTGTCATGCAGTGGTCAACCATCTTCTGGATATTGCGCCCGTATTCTGGCAGCACAAGACGTTTCAATTGCGTATTATATTCTAGCATTAAATTCAATTATTAAATTTATCTACAAAAATAAGCAAAAAACTTTGTATCGTGGAAATAATATTGCTAATAAATCAAAATACACTTTTCCTTACAGCAAAAAAACGACAGCAAAACAGCATATAATAATTTCAGTCAAATTTCTTCGTCGGGGCTCTCATGCCATTTTTTTATTTCAGTTTTGCTGGCTTCCTTATTTTTTTGTAAGTTTGCATTGATATGGAAAAAACAGATGCAAAGGCCACGCAGAACTACATGGTCGACTTTTTAATAACAGACTCTGTCGAGGTTAGTTCAGATGTCATTTTATTGCGCACGACACCGACTGATTGTGATATCGCATTAAAAAATATGGATATCCGTCCCGGACAATTCGTACAGGTAAAGACGCCCGACAATGCGACTTTCCTGCGACGTCCGATTTCTATTTGTTTTATTGATGATAAAGCAAATCAGCTATGGCTGCTTGTACGGGATGCCGGCAATGGCAGCCGGGCGATAATGCACTCCCCTGTCGGTTCGAGACTCAATATAATACTGCCCCTCGGCAATGGATTCAGCACCGCAAGGTGCGGAAATTCCCCCCTCTTGATTGGCGGAGGCGTAGGTGTGGCTCCACTACTTATGTTAGGCGCTTATATTAAAGCGACAGGCATTAATCCTACATTCCTCATAGGGGCAAAAACTCGCGGCGCAATCTTGCTTGAGAATGAATTATCGCAATATGGCCGCACATATATCTCGACCGACGACGGTTCGGCAGGCGAAAAAGGTCTGGTGACACAAAACAATATTCTTGAAAATGATTTCAGCAGTATATATTGCTGCGGACCGTTACCGATGATGAAAGCCGTAGCTAAAATCGCAAAGCAAAAAGATATATTCTGTGAAGTCTCACTTGAAAATGTAATGGGATGCGGTATAGGAGCATGCCTTTGCTGCGTGGAAAAGACTGTCGAAGGAAATCTGTGTGTATGTAAGGACGGCCCCGTATTTAATATAAATCAATTATTATGGCACAATTAGGAGTAAAGATAGGCAGCCTTCAGTTAAGCAATCCGGTGCTTACAGCGTCGGGGACATTCGGATACGGAGAGGAATTTTCCGACTTTATCAATCTTGATTGCCTCGGCGGATTTATTGTCAAGGGCACTACGCTTGAACCGCGGCAGGGCAATGACTATCCCCGCATGGTTGAAACCCCCTCCGGAATGCTCAATGCCGTAGGGCTTCAGAACAAAGGAGTCGATTATTTCATCGAGCATATATATCCTCGTCTTACGGGATATACCTCTGAAATTATTGTAAACATATCCGGCTCGGCAGTCGAAGACTATGCAAAAGTCGCTGAAAAGCTAAACGTCCTTCCCCGCATCAATGCCATAGAGGTCAACATTTCCTGCCCTAATGTGAAGACCGGAGGAATGGCATTCGGTACAACAACAGCCGGAGCTGCCGCAGTTACAAAAGCCGTCCGTGAAGCATTCGACAAAACCCTCATCGTAAAACTGTCGCCCAACGTGACCGACATCACCGAGATAGCGCGTGCAGCCGAAAGCGAAGGTGCCGATGCTGTATCTTTGATAAATACTTTAATGGGAATGTCAATTGATATTGAGCGTCAGCGCCCGCATCTGTCCACTTACACCGGAGGCTTGTCAGGAGCAGCCGTGCGCCCGGTAGCAGTAAGAATGGTATGGCAGGTTCACAAAGCCGTTAAAATCCCGGTAATAGGCCTTGGTGGAATAATGTCCGGTCGTGATGCCATAGAATTTATCCTTGCAGGGGCCACTGCTATTGAAGTAGGCACTGCCAACTTCATCGACCCTAAAGTTACTGTCGAAATTGTCGAATTTATTGATGAATATTGCCGCCGACACGGAGTAAGCGATATAAATCAGCTTATAGGAATAATCTGACACGGCCTGCCTATTTTCAGGAATACGGCATCGCTGTCATTGCCATTACGATAATAAAGGCCCGATGATTTAAGATAATCATCGAGCTTTTTTTTAGCCACTCCCTCTCCGGTATTATATGACATCATCTCAATATCATCAATTACGAATTCATCGAATTTGGACGAATCCAATATAGCGACAGGACCCGGAACAAATATTGTGGAATGTATCTCTTTCACAAACGGCTCTACCTTTACATAGCCATCGGCATACGTCACTACCGAGCATCCGCTGATACCCCTCCACAATACTTCTGTCGTTAGCATCCTGAACATTACTCCGTAGCCTTGGGGAATACAATCGTACGCTGCCCGTTTCTCTCGAAATATGTATCCTTGCGGTTTCTTGTACGCACCAGCGACACACTGTCGATATAGACATTCTCTTTTGGTTCGAACTGATATGATATTGAGCCTGCCAGTGATACGGGCTGCACTGTTGAGTCAGTCACCAGTCGCACCTTGACCCAGTTGTTTAAGGTCGACGAAGGACGGAACTCGACCCTTCCGTCGGCATATACGGCATATATGACCGCCCTGGCCTGAGGCACCTGTTGCCTGTTGTTGACAAGCTTAAACTGCAATATATAATTGTCACCGTTCTTCCAGGTACTGTCACGCTCCATCGCAAAATTTATGTTCTGCAATATATTGCTGTCCGACAGCTTATAGGTACGAGACAAAGGCCAGATGTCAATAGAGTCTCCTTCCGAGAATACAGGGCTTTGGTTTTTGCTCCCCTTGACTGTCTTCTGTTCCTCTTCAAGTTGTTTTATTACATCCTCATAGATGCTCAGATAGTCCTCGATATGATTGCCGTACCATACGAACGATGTGTCAAGTTGTGCCTGTGTGACACCGTGTTTCAAAAGGATTGATTGCTTCACGACCTTCTTCATTGAGTCTCCGGAATACACACCTCTCTGCATTTCCACCACGCTCTCCCCTTTGTGTATGTCCGCCAGAAGCGCAGCCATCTCTTTTTTATCGAGTACGCCGTCCGGCAGTTTTGTGCAACCTATGACTCCAAAAGTCATACACCCAGCCGTTATGCATCCGAAAATTGACTTTTTAAAACAAAGCATCCGTTTTTTACTTTTCCTCTTGTTCCGTATTACTTTTACCCTTTTGGCGAAGACGTTTCAGTTCAGCGAACGAATATCCCAATTGCTTCGAATAAAACAGCAATATTGCGATTATACCGCACGAAATAGCAGCATCGGCGAGATTGAATATCGGTTTGAAAAATTCAAAATGCTTTCCTCCGATAAGCGGCAGCCAACCCGGCCAGTCAAAACTGAACAACGGAAATGACAGCATGTCGACAACCCTTCCGTGCAAAAATGGAGCATATCCTCCGCCATCAGGAAATATGGTGGCAATTTCCGGAGGCATGGGATTATTGAATATAATCCCATAGAACATACAGTCTATTATATTGCCTACCGCTCCGGCAAGTACCAGCGCGACACATATCAGATAGCCGAATTTCATTCCGGCACTGTTTCTAAGTTTTATAAGATAATAGATGATTGCGCCGACAAATAATATCCTGAATATGGTCAGGAACAATTTGCTTCCGAACTGCCATCCGAAAGCCATACCGTTATTTTCTACAAAACTCAGTTTAAACCATGAAGTGATTTCGCGTTCCTCTCCAAGATAAAAACTTGTCTTTACCCATATTTTCAGTATCTGGTCAAGTACCACTACCAACAGTGCTATTATAAATGCCCATTGGTAGTGACTCAACCGTATCGCATTTTTCCGTGTACTCACTTTTTGCCTATTTTTTGGTCAATGCTCAAAGTAGCATGCGGCACTGCACGCAGACGTTCCTTGGGTATGAGCTTTCCGGTCGCACGGTCTATGCCATACGTCTTATTCTCGATACGCACCAACGCAGCCTGCAGATGCTGTATAAACTTCAGCTGGCGCATTGCCAGACGTCCGGCCTCCTCCTTTCCCAATGTGCTCGCACCCTCTTCAAGAACTTTAAATGTGGGAGACGTATCGGAAATATCGTTGCCGTCTGAATTATTGACATTGCTACGAAGCAGCTCATAGTCTTTCATCGCTTTGTCAAGTTTTGACAATATCAGTTCTTTGAATTCCTGGAGCTCCTCGTCGGAATATCTTGTTTTTTCTGACTCGTTCATATCGGTAGTTTTTTGGTATTAATATTTCTGCTGATGAATATTTAGTGACACTTCTGTTGTATGCCACATCAATTAGCAAGTTCCACTCTCACTTTCACAGTCAAACCGTCTATATCAAACATCTCATCTTCCGACACCTGCAATCCGTTTGCAATTTCAACACTGTCGGCGAGCACCTGACGCTGGATATATTCTTTAAAACACAGCACGGCATCATTTGTTTGCTCGTCACCTTCGACAGTCAGTTTTATGCGGTCAGTGATGTCATAATCCCTGCTCTTGCGAAGGTTCTGTATGCGGTTCACGATATCCCTGGCAATACCTTCCTGTCTCAGCTCATCCGAGATGGTCACATCGAGCGCCAGTGTCAGATTTCCTTCATTAGCGACAAGCCAGCCGGGAATATCCTCCGAGAATATCTCCACATCCTCTAGATCAATCTTGACCGGTTCGCCGTTCACAGAAATCTCCAACTGTCCTTTCGACTGGAATTCCAGAATTTCATTCTGACTGAGCCCGGCTATAGCACCGGCCACAGCCTTCATGTTCTTTCCGTGCTTCGGACCAAGTTTCTTAAAATCAGGCTTGACCTTATACACCAGAATGCCGTCATCCGCCTTTACATATTTGATTGACTTGACATTTACCTCCGACAATATCAGATCAGACATTGCCTCGATAGCGGCACGCTGTTCCGGATCATCTACAGGTATCATTATTGCCGACAGCGGCTGACGTACTTTGATATTGCTCTTGCGGCGCAGTGAAAGCACCATGCTTGTAAGTGTCTGGGCGATTGCCATTCTTTCCTCAAGCGCATTGTCAATAGCACTCTCATCGGCCACTGGGAATTTTGCCAGATGCACTGAGTATATTGCATCTTCCTCATGCACGAGGTCGCGGTAAAGACGGTCGGCATAGAACGGTGATATAGGAGCCATCAGCAGCGCGATAGTCTTCATGCACCCGTAAAGTGTCTGATATGCCGAAAGTTTGTCCTCCGACATTCCGCCTCCCCAGAAACGCTTTCTGTTAAGTCTGACATACCAGTTGCTGAGGTTGTCATTGACAAAATCACTGATTGCTCGTGCAGCCTTTGTGGGCTCATAGTTCTCAAGACTGCTGTCTACGGTCTTGATCAGCGTGTTCAGTGAGGACAATATCCAGCGGTCAATCTCCGGACGCTTCTCTAAAGGCACAATAGGTTCTTCTCCCGTAAATCCGTCGACGTTGGCATACAGCGACAGGAACGAATAAGTATTGTAAAGCGTCGAGAATAGCTTTCTTGCGACTTCCGTTATGCCTGCTTCATCAAATTTCAGGTTATCCCACGGAGACGAATTCGATATCATATACCAGCGCAACGGGTCTGAACCGTATTTCTCGATTATTTCAAACGGATTCACAGCATTGCCAAGGCGCTTTGACATTTTGTTGCCGAATTTATCGAGAACAAGACCATTGGAAATCACCGCCTTGAACGATTTCGAATCGTTTACCATCGTGGCAATTGCATGGAGAGTGAAGAACCATCCTCGCGTCTGGTCCACACCTTCGGCAATGAAATCAGCGGGGAATACATCGCCATTATCTACAATATCTTTATTCTCAAACGGATAATGCTGCTGGGCAAAAGGCATCGCACCCGAATCAAACCATACGTCGATCAAATCCGCCTCACGGTACATAGGCTCTCCGTTCTCCGATACCAGTACGATCTCGTCTACATACGGACGGTGCAGATCAATCTTCTCATAGTTCGCTTTCGAATAATCACCGGGGATGAAGCCGGCCTCTTTAAGCGGATTCTTTGCCATCAAGCCTGCAGCTACAGCTTTTTCTATTTCTTCATAAAGCATGCCGACGGAATCTATGCACTTCTCCTCTACCTTGCCGGAATTGCGTGTACGCCATATAGGCAGCGGAGTGCCCCAGTAACGGCTACGTGAAAGGTTCCAGTCCTGAAGATTTTCAAGCCATTTTCCGAAACGGCCGCTTCCGGTCGAAGCCGGTTTCCACAATATTTCCTCATTGAGCGCAATCATGCGGTCGCGCACTGCTGTAGATTTGATAAACCAGCTGTCAAGCGGATAATAGAGCACAGGTTTGTCGGTTCGCCAGCAATGGGGATAATTATGTACATGTTTCTCAATCTTAAGCGCTTTTCCCTGCTGTTTCAGTTCAAGACTCAGATATATATTGAGATCCTCGGCCTTGTCTGCGGCTGCCTTATCAAATTTTCCATTGACATTGAATTCCGGTGCGAAATCATTTTTCACATACCGGCCTTCATATTTCGAATAAAGTGCAGTATTGACACATTTTTCCACAAAAGCGGGAGCACATTCGTCAAGCATGAAATATTTGCCCGTAAGGTCGACCATCGGACGAGTCTCGCCACCGCAAGTTATCATGAACAGCGACGGAATATCGGCCGCCTTTGCCACTTTCGCGTCATCGGCACCAAATGTGGGTGCTATGTGCACGATACCCGTACCATCCTCAGTAGTCACGTAATCGCCGGCTATCACACGGAAAGCACAATCTGCCATCTCTACAAAGCTGTCGGCACCTGCTTCAAAACACTTGTCGGGATTTTCCGCTGCATATTTTTGAATGAATTCGGCGGCATTGGCATCTATTTTGGCCGAAGGTTTCACCCAGGGCATAAGCTGACAATACTTCATGCCTACGAGTTCCGCTCCTTTCCATTCTTTTACAACACGGTAAGGCACTACCTTATCTCCCGACCGGTAGCCGTCCATATCAGCTTCGGCACCCTCGGGCTTAAAGTAGGTATGCATACAGTCCTTGGCCATGATTACCGTTATCTTTTCCCCGGTGTAGGGATTGTATGTATTTACAGCGGCATAATCAAAGCGCGGACCTACGCACAACGCCGTGTTGGATGGCAATGTCCAGGGGGTGGTGGTCCATGCAGCGAAACATGGCTTCCCCCAGCCGGTAAGTTCCGCAGGCGCGTCGATTACATCAAACAGCACTGTCGCGGTAGTGTCCTTTACATCCCTGTAACAGCCCGGCTGATTAAGTTCATGCGAGCTCAGGCCCGTACCGGCAGCCGGTGAATATGGCTGAATCGTATAGCCTTTGTAAAGCAATCCTTTTTTGTAGAGTTGCGACAAAAGCCACCACAACGTCTCGATGTATTTGTTATCGTATGTTATATAAGGATTATCGGTATCTACCCAATATCCCATTTTATTCGTAAGGCTTTTCCACTCGCCGGTATATTTCATCACTTCACGACGGCATGCCTTATTATATTCCTCGATAGATATTTTTTTACCGATATCCTCTTTCGTGATACCGAGAGCCTTTTCCACGCCAAGTTCCACCGGCAGGCCGTGTGTGTCCCATCCGGCTTTTCTCTTCACATGGAAACCTTTCATCGTCTTGTATCTGCAGAATATATCCTTGATAGTCCTGGCCATCACATGATGAATACCGGGCATGCCGTTGGCCGAAG
Source organism: uncultured Bacteroidales bacterium (assembly GCA_905210435.1). Taxonomy (GTDB): domain Bacteria; phylum Bacteroidota; class Bacteroidia; order Bacteroidales; family Muribaculaceae; genus JAGBWK01. The sequence continues at coordinate 7,343 of CAJLWO010000026.1, read as the reverse complement.
GCGGCCCTTCATAAAACACAAATGTGGGACATTCCTCTCTTTCCTCCATGCTCTTTTCGAAAAGAGCTTCGGCATTCCATCTCTCAAGCACTTCTTTATTTATATCCGAGAGATTGAATTTATTATATTCGGCAAATTTCTTCATTGTATATTGCTTTTTTATATATCTGTGATGAGACGATAGTTCGTTATTTTTTTATCCCTCCTTTTACTCCGCCGCCCAGCGAGAAGATATTCTGGTCATACGATACGGTTTTCAGTTTTTGTTCTCGTTTGCGTTTGAGTGCAAGCGACACAAGTTGATCCATCAGTTTGTCAAAAGATATGCCGGTAGCTTCCCATAAATAGAACGACAGCGAACCGGGTATCGTATTGATTTCATTTACATATATATCGCGGGTCTTTGCGTCAACTATGACATCCACGCGGCTGACGCCATGACATGACAGCACTCTGAATGTCTCCCCTGCCAGATATTTGATTCGTTCGGTTTCCTTTTCCGGGAGATCAGCGGGTATACGTTTCTGGGATGCCTGCATTCCTTTTGCACCTTTTGTGCCGCCCATATATTTATCCTCGTATGAGAGTATTTCACCGCTCTTGATAGGCTCCTCGAGCACCGACATCCGGTATTCGTCACAGTCGCCGAGTACCGAGCAGTTGATTTCCTGAAGATTCTCCACAAGGTCCTCTACAATAAGTCGAGTAGAGTATTTCTCAGCATCTTCTATCTTGGCGATAAGCTCTTCACGGTTGTCAGCACGGCCGATACCTACACTCGAGCCGAGATTTGCAGGTTTTACAATAACCGGATATCCTATCTTATCTTCTATTTTCTTGATAAGGGCATCCTTCTGATTATACCACTGCTTGTCAGTGAACCATACATAATCTACCACAGGCACATCATTTGCCTGCAATATCATCTTCATGGTTATCTTGTCCATACCGTTTGCCGACGACAACGTATTGCATCCGGCATACGGTATTCCGATTGTTTCGAGTACGCCTTCAAAAATGCCGTCCTCGCCATTCGATCCGTGAAGTACCGGTATCACAACATCGAGCTTGGCCAGCACATCCGAACCGAATACCGGCTTTTTCTTTTTATAAAGATTGTAGTCGTCAAAAACCGGACGCATGTACACCTCTTCACATTTGGCAAGCAGTTCCGGTATATGACGGTAATTCTTCACTTCAAAAAGCGCTTCGCCCGTATACCATTTTCCTTCTTTGGTAATATATATAGGTGTTACGTCATATTTCTCTCTGTCTATGGCATGCATGGCCTGCGATGCCGATATTACCGAAATCTCATGTTCGGTTGACCTTCCTCCGAAAAATACTCCAATATTCGTTTTCATATCATTATTATTTAAACGTATCAGGCAAATCGTTCTCATAGAGCACGGTATCGCCTCTTTTCAATATCTGCGCCAATATCTGCTGGGCTTCGGCAAATGTCGAAGCATAATATACATTATTCTCTTGGACACCTCCTTCGGTGAGGCCTTCGGCAAGAGCTTCTTTATTATATTGTCCTACCACGATGATTATATCGGCACGTGTGGCGGCATGGCGTCCGAGCTCTTTGTTAAGTTCAAATTGTTTGTCGCCGAGTTCTACCATTCCGGGAGTCACTACTATGCGTTTCCCTCCGGTCATCGCCGAAAGAACGTCAAGAGCCATTTTCGAACCGGTCGGATTGGAGTTATACGCATCATCAATGATTGTCACTCCGCCTGCCGTACGTTTCATATTCAACCGGTGCTCCACCTGCTCGATTTTTTCTATCGCGTAAGCTATCTTGCTCTCCTCTACTCCGAGTTCAAGAGCAGCGATGACAGCAGCCGTCAGATTGGATATATTGCATTCTCCTACTAAGCGGGTATGGAATTTATACTCTCGTCCACCGCCGTTGACGGTAAATGTGGTACCGTCATGGGCGACCTCCGTTATTGTGGCGACATAGTCGGCATTCTCCGGCTTGCTCACTGCATATCGCATGCATTTCACATTCTCGACATTGCGTGATGCCACCATATCGAAATCGTTGTTCACGATTGCCAGACCGTCGGCCGGAAGTGCGTCCACAAGTTCAAATTTCGTGCGCTGTACATTCTCGATTGTCTTGAATGACTCCAGATGCTGCTCACCTACGGCGGTCACAATACCCATCGACGGGTGCACAAGGTCACATATTTCTTTGATATCGCCAAGCTGTTTCGCACCCATCTCCACTATAAACACTTCATTATAGGGTTTCAGGTTTTCACGGACGGTACGTATTACACCGAGAGTCGTATTGAAATTGCCGGGAGTCATCACCACATCATATTTTTCCGAGAGGATGCGGTTCAGATAATGCTTTGTACTGGTCTTTCCGTAGCTGCCGGTCACACCGATTATTTTCAAGTCAGGCATTGTCCGGAGTATGGACTGAGCCTCATTGTAAAACTTTCTGTTGATACGTTTTTCAACAGGTCGAAGCAATATATTGGCCGTCATAACAATCAATGGCGACACTACATTAAGCGCGACCGCGGCGACAGCTGCATACGACAATGCGCCCGACAGCACCCATGCAAATCCTATTATTGCCACATCAAGCGCAGCCGCTACTGCATATAGGCGTTTTACTCTTTTCGTCACGACAAGCGGCTTTTTATATTTACGTTTTGCTAATGTGACTGTTATCCATGCCATAATCAGAATCGCGCATCCTCCGCTTGCCCAGAACGGAATATGAGTCACCAGACAAAGGAACAATGCGATGCACGCTCCTATTCTGATATAATTCGTACTCTCTCCGCTTTGATTGAACCATCTCACATAACGGTCGTTCATGTAAGAATTCTGCTGCAGCATCATCAGATCACGCCGCAGATTGCAATGCAACGACAACAATGCCACTACAAGCAGCACTATTGACATCCAGAATAACAATTCGTATGATAGCATCTTTTTTTAGTCTTAATTTATAAAATTGTCAAGCACAGCGGTAAATCCGGGCCGATTGTCAAGGAAACTGTAATGGCCGCATCCCTCAAACGCGACAAGACCTGCATCCGGGATGAGTTTTTCCATTTTCTTTGCGTCACTCAGAGGTGTCGCTGTATCTTCTTTACCCCATATCAGCAATGTAGGAGCTTCGATTTTCGGCATCAGATGGCATAAATCCTCATTGACAACCTTGCTCAACACCCCCTTCATTGTCGGAGTAGAATTGGCATAATCACTCGAACCGCGCTTGTTACGCATCTTCTCTATTCGCTTTTTGCCGCCATCTTTTCCGTATAACAGCGTGAACCATCGCTTGGCCAGCTTAAATGAATATACTTTTATATAATATTTCAGTTTGCGTTTCGGCTTCACACCGGCAGCATCGACAAGAACGACCTTGTCAACCTTATTTCTTGAAGCATACACAATAGCCACTCGTCCGCCGAAAGAATGTCCAATCAGTACAGGATTTTCAATACCCTCGACTTCTGCAAGTTTCTCTATTATCTGCGTATACTCTTCAACTCCCCATACGCCAGCCTGCGTCGGCGGCTCCGTTGACGCTCCGAACCCCGGGAAATCCACACTGTATACAGTATGTGATTTCCGGCATATATCCGAGATTATCTTTACGGTATCATGGGTGCATCCCCAGCCGTGCATTACTACGACAGGTGAGCCTTCACCTTCCACCGTATATAACATCTTTACGCCGTTATGTTGAAGTACCTTCTCCATTATTCATTTTTGACTGACAAATTTACAACATTTTTTTGGAAAAATTTGCGCTAAAATGTAACTTTACACAAATTTATAATAAAAAAATATATTTAGTTTTTCATCTCACCTTCAATAGTAAATTGCGAGAATATTTATGATGAGTGCACGGTGAATATAAATAGATTTTATAAAATATAAATTACTCACACAACCCGTTTTAAACATTTACTTATCCTCCAACAATTCAATCTATTATCATGAGAGCAAAACTTCCCCATCTCTTGTTATTGGCATCCACATGCTTTCCCCCGACAGCATTATCCCAAACCGAGACTGCATCTTTTGTCATCGACAACAACACCTACTACCTGCATAAAATCGCCTACCACGATTTAAGCTCCGATAACCTCGAAGCAGGTTTATGGAACCAGACAATAATCGCGGATAAGCAATACATCTACCTCGCCAATCACACTGACCACACTAAGACTCATCTTATTATCAAACGCTTCAACGCCATATCAGGTGATTACGTTGACGACATTGCCATTGACAAAGAGGAAATGGATGAATATTATTCCAATGGGTTTACTGACGACGAGTTGTGCTTTTATCTCGTTGACTGTAACGATGAAGATCATTTTATTCTATTTCTAAATACTTCCCCGGACGGAATTGAATCTAATTCTAAATTTTATTTCTATCTTGTTGACAAAAACGGTCATATAATACGTGAATATATGGCAACCACTGATAGTGATAGGCTCAATTCCTCTTTTTTCCCCATAGCTGATTTTGGCATACCACATATAGTAGGAAACCCTGTACTGGGCAATTTTGAAATTTTTATTCCGGCAGTCAATGGAAGCGGTTATAGTCAAATTTTCCAATATACATATACTAATCATATGCAGTCCGGCGTCACCTCTGTCTATAGCAGACCAAATGGGATTGGATGGACAACCAAACCGTCAGTCCACATCATTGATGAAAATTTCATGATTGTTGATGACCTTTGCATGACCCCTTCCATCTATTCCTTCAAATTTGATTTCAACCAATGCTATGGTACAATTAATGATATAAATGAACTTGGACATGGCTGTAATTGGTTTAATTATGACGGGCACAGACTTCTTTATGTTGGAGACATCTACTACCCTGAAAATGATAAGAAAAACGGAACAACAGAGTTTAAAATTGGACTATGGGATAAAAATTCTGGAATATCACGAGCCAATCCGTCAGTAAATTTTGACAACTATTCACATCTTGCGACTCTTTCTTTTGGAAAATCAACCATCAAAAGTTCCGGAATCTCATATACTTATCGCCAGTTTATGGCGACCTCTGACTTCGGCAATAATGTCATGCATCTGCATTTTTACGTGCCCGGAGAATTTCTTGCCACATATCAGCTCAATAAATATGAGAGACCGACTGATGTGGAAAACATTACAAACATTGCCGATAATCACACTGTCAGCTACCGCATCTCGGATAAAAATATGATATTTGATTGCCCGGTAGCCGATGTAAGCGTGTTTAATATGACGGGGCATCAAATTTTTCATTCCACTACCCCTGTAAAATCAATAAATTTTGCTAACTTTGTAAAAGGCACCTACATAATAGCCACACCTTATAATTCCTTTAAAATATTTTTGTAAACAACTTATTATATGGCAACAGACAAATCAAAAAAAACTATAAAAAAAGAGGATATTCCAAACAATAGGGAGGCCAAACTCAGCGCACTGAAAGCTGCGATGGGACAGATTGAGAAGTCCTACGGCCGCGGAGCAATCATGCGTTTGGGCGACGATGCAGTCGAGCAGGTTGAAGTTATTCCCGCCGGCTCCATCGGCTTGAACTACGCTCTCGGCGTGGGCGGTTATCCCAAGGGCCGCATTATTGAAATCTTCGGTCCGGAATCATCAGGTAAGACCACCCTCGCAATCCACGCCATTGCCGAAGCACAGAAACGTGGCGGTATAGCAGCCATAATCGACGCCGAGCATGCATTCGACAGATTTTACGCCGAAAAACTTGGTGTTGATGTCAACGAATTGCTCATGTCACAGCCCGACAACGGCGAGCAGGCGCTCGAAATTGTAGAACAACTCATACGTTCCGCCGCCGTCGACCTCATTGTAGTCGACTCAGTTGCTGCACTGACACCTAAAAATGAAATTGAAGGTGAGATGGGCGATCGCAACATGGGACTCCAGGCACGTCTCATGTCGCAGGCCATGCGTAAACTGACCGGAGCTATTTCCCGTACCAATACCACCTGTATCTTCATCAACCAGCTGCGTGCCAACATCGGATCCATGTTCGGACCCGCCGAAACCACCACCGGTGGTAATGCATTGAAGTTTTACGCATCTGTACGTATCGACATCCGCCCCGGCACATCTCTTAAAGACGGAGACAACGTTCTCGGACGACATACCAAAGTAAAAATCGTCAAAAACAAAGTTGCACCTCCATTCAAAAAATGCGAATTCGACATCATGTTTGGCGAAGGCATCTCCCGTGCATACGAAATTCTTGACCTCGCAGTCGAACACGATATTATTAAAAAATCCGGTTCGTGGTTCAGCTACGATGGATCCAAACTCGCTCAGGGACGCGATGCTGCCAAACGCGTCATAGATGATAACCCCGAACTCGCCGACGAACTCGAAGCTAAAATAATGATAGCCTTGAAGGAAGCCGAAGAAAAGGGACGTGGTCCCAAGAAAAAAGCGGCGGCAGCACCCAAAGCGGCAGCAAAGGACAACGACGCAGACCTCGAAGAGTTTGACCTCGAGGATGAAATTCCCGATGACCTTATACTCGAAGATGATGACGATTTAGTCTGACCCGACGTAATAAATGGAGGTCCGCCAAATTTAACTGACGGACCTCCATTTATATTCAGTTCATCTTGCCATCCCAATTATAAATCAACCTGAAAACATTCGCTAAATATGGCCGCTCATAAAGATTATAACACATTGCATTCTCACGAAAGAGATAACCTTTTGTCATTCGATTCTGTCAATCATATTTATACCCACGCCAATGGCTTAACATTCAAATCCGTGACAACACTCGTTGAAGAATGCTTTGAGAAATTCGATGTCGACTATTGGGCGCCACGAATCGCTAAAAAATCCGGAATTACTGAAAGCGACTTAAGAGCACAATGGGAAGCAAAAGCCGAAAACGCCCGCACACTCGGCACACTGATGCACAGCAAAATTGAAAAATACTATCTCGGGGAAACTCCCGTCACTGACGAGACACTCCGGCTCTTTGAACTCTTCACCCGCGACCATCATCTCAACCCATATCGCACCGAATGGGCCATATACGACGAAGAATCAGGAATTGCCGGGACATTGGATTTTTTGGACTACACCGACGGTCAATTCACCATTAGTAGTGGTGCGGTAAAAACGTAACCGCTGTTATTAAAATATTAGTATTTAGTTAAATACAAGAGAATATTGATTTTTTGATTTGAAATTGATTTATTAGTCTTGTTGTTTCCAAACATCAAGATTATGAATCAGGGTAAGTATGTTTTCTCCCAGGTAATTGAATTTATACCGCGCTACCAGTTCGATATG
>CAJLWO010000025.1 GCA_905210435.1 uncultured Bacteroidales bacterium | reverse complement strand
CCAAATTTTTAGTGTTAAATTTTCATGCTAAACATCAGATTTTTAACGGATTAAACACTTGGCTCCTCGGAGCCGTTAACAAACTCTCAAAAAATAACCGAAGTATTGTAAAGAACGCTACCGGCTATTTTTTGTGCGCATGAAATATAGCTTCCGCTAATAATCTGTTTTAAAATCTAACATCACAAATATAAAATGAACAAACAAACCTTTTACCGTCCCATTCTGACATTTGCCGCCGCAACGCTGGCGATTGCAAATCTCGATGCCGCGTCCGGCGTGACTGCTGTTGCCGATGCCGCCGCAGTTACAGCTGACTCGAAGTACGATACCAACCGACGTCCGGCTCCGGCCGACAGGCTTTTTGTATCCAAAGCGGTCGAAGATGAGATAGCACGAGTGAAATCACTTCTTACCAACAGGCAGCTGGCATGGATGTTTGAGAATTGTTTTCCAAACACTATTGACACTACGGTTCATTTCCGGATGCTTGACGGAAATCCCGATACATTTGTCTATACGGGCGACATTCATGCAATGTGGCTTCGTGACAGTGGAGCGCAGGTGTGGCCATATCTGCAGCTTGCCAATGATGACGAACAGCTCCGGCAGATGCTCGAAGGGGTAGTGCGCCGACAGCTGATGTGTATAAATTTAGACCCGTATGCCAATGCATTCAACGACGGCCCTGTCGGAAGTTACTGGGAGTCTGACAACACGGACATGAAGCCTGAGCTCCATGAGCGCAAATGGGAGATTGATTCGCTGTGTTATGTAATACGTCTGGCGTATGAATACTGGAAAGTGACCGGAGATAGCTCCATATTTGACGAGGTGTGGCTGAAAGCCGTCGACAATATACTGACAACATTTATCCAACAACAGCGAAAGGATGGGGTAGGACCGTACAGATTTACACGCAAGACCGACCGTTCGACCGATACGCTCAATAATAACGGTCTCGGTGCGCCGGTCAATCCCGTGGGACTGATTGTGTCATGTTTCCGGCCGAGCGACGATGCCACTACTCTCCAGTTTCTTGTACCATCCAACCTTTTTGCCGTGACATCGTTGCGCAAGGCAGCCGAGATACTGACCGTAGTCAATAAGGATGAGGCGCTCGCGGCAAGATGCACGGCTTTGGCCGACGAGGTCGAGGATGCGATACGGAAATATGCTGTGGTCGACCATCCGGAGTTCGGTAAAATATATGCATTTGAGGTAGACGGCTTCGGCAACGCATTGCTGATGGATGATGCGAATGTGCCGAGTCTGCTTGCATTGCCTTATCTTGGCGACGTGGATGCAGATGACCCTGTATATCAGAATACGCGTCGCTTCGTATGGAGTTCGTCCAATCCGTATTTCTTCAAAGGTACGGCTGCCGAAGGTATAGGCGGTCCGCATGTAGGATACGATATGATATGGCCCATGAGCATAATGATGAAGGCGTTTACGAGCACTGACGATGCCGAAATAAAACAGTGCATAGAAACACTCATGACCACCCACAACGGGACAGGATTCATGCATGAATCGTTTCACAAGGACAATCCGTCCAATTACACGCGTGATTGGTTCGCATGGCAGAATACCCTGTTCGGAGAACTTATACTCAAACTTGTCAACAACGGTAAACTCGACCTGCTCAACAGTATAACGCTCTGACGGAGGAATAGGATAGTGAATAGTAAAACGAGTCAGGATGCAATAAAAAGTATCCTGATTCGTTTTCATTATATGAATTTCGGAACGCCAAAGGACATACAGCAACCAAATAATTTCAACATGATACGCCTTTTTCTGGCGTTTTATGTGTTTTGTGTCCATTTTGTCGTGTTGTCAGCTGTTGATACTAATCTGCTTTTTATTTATGGACCTGATTGTGTACGCGGTTTCTTTGTTATATCAGGTTTCCTGATATATTCGAGTTATTGCAGATCATCCTCGTTGAAATCGTATTTCATAAAGCGCGGACGTCGTATTCTTCCAAGTTATTTTTTTATTGTCCTGTTTTTTTCAATAGTATTATTTTTTGTCTCGTCGCTTTCAGTATCGGAATATTTTGGTCGTGATTGGGTCAGGTATCTTACATATAATCTGACTTTCTCAAATTTTAAAGAGCCAACATTGCCTGGAGTATTTACGGAAAATGATTTCGATGCTGTCAATGGCTCTCTATGGACGATTAAAATCGAGTTGATGTGCTATGTAGCACTTCCTGTTCTTTTGTATCTGTGCCGGAAAATAAAAATGAATCCGTTTATATTTTTTGGAGGAGTGATACTGCTATCATTGATATACTCTTTTGTGTGTGATACTCTGTTTGCAGGTACAGGAGATGAAAAATACGCAATCTATGGACGTCAGATAGGTGGCCAGCTTGCCTACTTTATCATGGGAATTATGCTATATGAACTGTTGCATCTTGTTATGGCCCATAAGTACAAGTTATTTGCGATAGGGGTAATTGCTTTGGTCTGTGCTTATCTTATACCAACTGTAGCATGCTTTGTAAAACCCTTTGCAATAGCACTTATAGTAATTCCGGCAGCATTTATGGGACGGTGGGGCTTTTGGCTCGGGTCTACAGATATATCATATGACTTTTATCTGTTGCATTTTCCTGTAGTACAGTTGTTCGTACATTTCAAAGTAGTTGAGAGTGTTGGTGCCGTTCCTGCGTTTTTACTTGCACTGGCTACAGTGGTAACTCTATCGTCATTGAGTTGGTATTTTATCGGAAAACCGTTTCTAAAACGTAAAAAATTACGTCCGGTTATAGAAAAATCCGGTAGTGTCGATGCCTGATACAAACTATGTATTACGGTTGGTTTGGGCTTCTGTATATATTATTCCCGCCGCATTGGCTGCGGCATCGGCGGTGGTGAGTATTTTACGTAGTTCTTTGTAGCCTTGTTGCTGCGTATCATGTCCTGTGCCTTGTGGGAGCACTTTGACAAGTTCGGCATCGACAAGATCGGGATTGCACAGGTGCACGAGCTGTTCGGCCACTATCGCTTTCCCGGCTATAAGATTGGGTAGGGATACGAACGGTATTTTCAGTATGTGTTTGAATATATTGTAGGATATGCGGCTGCCGTTGGCTCGGTAGCACACCACCTGCGGCACGCCTGTCAGCGCTGCCTCAAGTGTGGCGGTTCCTGAAGTGACAAGTGCTCCGCGTGCATGCGCCATAAGTGCGAAAGTATCGTTGTCCACAATATCGAAATCACAGTAGCGTCGGTATATATCCCTCTCTATTGCCGGAGCTCCGGCTACGACGGGGAGCATATCCGGATGGCGTCGCGCCACTTCGGCCATGACAGGCAGATTGTTGCGTATCTCACCTACTCGGCTTCCGGGGACAAGTGCCAGAATCGGTCGGTCAGACCCAAGGCCGTGTTTGCTGCGGAATGACTGTTCCGTCCCAAGTGAAGCGAGACGTTCGTCAACTTCTTTGATGGTAGGATTCCCTACATAGTCAATATCATACCCGTGTTTGTCGCGATAATATGCCACTTCAAATGGGAGTATCGACAGCATACGCTTTACATAGCGTTTGATTTTCCTGACACGACCCTCTTTCCACGCCCATACTTTGGGTGATATATAGTAAAAAACCGGAATATCGAGTTTAACCGCTTCTTTGGCAAGTTTGAGGTTGAACGACGGGTAATCGACCAGTATAAGCGCGTCGGGCCGTTGCGATGCGATAGCTTTCTTTGCCGTGCTCAGGTTGTGCAACACCTTGTCAAGATGGCGTATCACCTCGCAGAACCCCATGAAAGCCATGTCGCGGTAATGTATCAGCGGCGCAATGCCTGCGGCCGCCGACATCAGGTCGCCGCCAAGAAACGTGAAGCGTGCAGCCGAATCCGCAACGCGGAGCTGCTTTATAAGTTCTGCGGCGTGAATGTCACCCGAAGCCTCGCCGGCCGATATGAAATAATGCATCTGTCTGCTTGTTTTTTCAAAAAAAGATATGCAAATATACATATATTTTGAAATTTTTCCTTAACTTCGTTGGCAATGACGATAATTTTGTACTCATAATGAAAAATCATTAACTCACATCTCTATAAATTATGTTTAAATCAATAGCAAACTTTTGGGAAACGAATCAGTCCTTGGCTATTTTGTTGGTTGTGCTGATTGTGGTTATACCATTTTTGGTATTCTACATTGTAAAGGCGAAGAGGGAGCATCCTAAAGGCCTTATTTCAGCAGCTCTTGCCAATATGGGTGAGCGATTTGGCTATTATATCATGAATGCCGTATTGCTTTTGTTCTTATGTTCTAAATTTGGTATCAGTGATGCGGCTGCCGGTTGGATATACGCAGTCTTTTATTTCCTGATTTATGTGTTGAGTTTGCCTGGCGGTATGATTGCAGACAAGACACAAAAATATAAAGGAACCATCATAGCCGGCTTGTTGGTAATGGCGTTGGGCTATGCGCTTCTGTCAATTCCGGTGTTTGCGGAGGCAGAGGGCAAAGTCTCTTTTGTACTTGTGTTTACATGTATCGCACTTTTGGTAATCGCTTTTGGAAACGGTTTGTTCAAAGGCAACCTGCAGGCCATAGTAGGGCAGATGTATGACAATTATGAGGCCGAGGCCGCAAAGAAAGGTCCCGAAGCGCTGGCTATAGCGAAATCTAGACGAGACAGCGGTTTCCAGATTTTCTACGTGTTCATAAACATAGGAGGTGTCATAGCTCCTTTTGTCGCTCCTCTGCTGAGAGAGTTTTGGCTTAAAGCGCATTCGTTGTCATATAATTCCGACCTTCCCCGTCTGTGTCACATGTTTAATGACGGCACGGCTAATTCGACCGATATAGAAAACCTGACCAAACTTGCAGGTGAGGTTGGTTACAACGGTGCCATTGACACAACTTTCTGTTCCAGTTACCTTGAGATATTCAATACAGGTGTGCATTTTTCGTTCATAGCTTCGGTGGCTGCTATGCTCCTGTCGTTGGCCATATTCCTTTTTGTGAAAAAGACATTGCCTACCCCTGCCAAAAAGGAAAAGAAAGTGGTTGAAATTTCTGCAGCAGAAAAGCAAGCCAATGTCAAGGAAATCAAACAGCGCATGTATGCGCTTTTCGCTGTGTTGGGTGTGGCTGTTTTCTTTTGGTTCTCATTCCACCAGAATGGCCAGTCGCTGTCCGTGTTTGCACGTGACTTCGTTGCGACCGACACTGTTGCTCCTGAAATATGGCAATGTATCAACCCATTCTTCGTGATAGTCCTGACGCCGATAATCATGTTCATATTTGGCGCGCTTGCCAAACGCAACAAGGAAGTCTCGACACCGCGTAAGATTGCAATCGGTATGTTTATAGCAGCGATGGCATATATTTTCCTGCTTATCATTTCTCTTGTACATAACTATCCCTCTGGCGATGAATTCAAGGGCCTTACCGATGCTGCGAAGGAGGCGATGAAGACCGGTCCGTATGTCCTGATATTGACCTATCTGTTCCTCACGGTGGCCGAACTCTTTATTTCCCCGCTTGGTCTGTCATTTGTTTCAAAAGTGGCACCAAAACACCTCCAGGGTATCTGTCAGGGCTTGTGGTTGTCGGCAACTGCGATAGGCAATCTTTTCATAGCTCTTGGCGTTACAATGTTAAACAAGTTTCCCGACCAATGGATGTGTTGGGCTGTTTTTGCCGGTTTCTGCCTGATTTCAATGGGTGTGATGTTCGGCATGGTCAAATGGCTCGAAAGGGTTACCAAATAATAACAGCCATGTAAAGTCTCATAGAGATTTTGTAATATAGTCAATCACTCCGGAAGTATTTAATCGGCTTTCGGAGTGATTTTCATTATCATGAAGTGATTAAATATTTTCTTCAACCAAAAACGGAAAGAAAAGTCTTAATAAAAAAGTTTAAATCATCTCAATATTTCATCAAAGTTTTTTGCGCATATTAAGTCTTGCTCTATTTGGTGTTGCAGGGATGTGAGGTCGTCGAATTTCTTCTCTTCGCGGAGGCGGTCGAGGAAGTGTAGCGTCAGCGGTTGGTCGTAGAGGGAGCCTGTGAAGCCGTCGAGATGGGCTTCTATTGTGACGGGAGCGGCGGGGTTGTCGACAGTGGGACGGCGCCCTATGTTGACTACGGCGCGGTATGCGTGGCCGTCCGTGGTCGTGGCATCGGCGGCATAGATGCCGTTGGCCGGGATGAGTTTGTCAGTGCTGTCGACATCTATGTTGGCTGTCGGGAAGCCTATTGTGCGGCCTAATTTCTTGCCGTGGACTACGGTGCCGTTTAGGGTATAGTTGCGTCCGAGCAATGCCGTGGCATGCTTTACATCGCCTGCTGCGACCATTTCACGGATGGACGATGAATTTACTTTGATGTCGCCCGGCAATTCCGTCGCACGTATTATCTCGACTCCTGTGGCGTTGCTTAAGGCGCTGTCGTCGTCGGATGTGCGGCGGTCGCTACCTATGCTGTTGTTGAATCCGAGCACCAGACGGTCTATGCCATGTTCGCGCGCAAGCATCCGGATAAACTCTTCCGCTGTCATGTGGCGCAATTGCCCGTCAAACGGCAGCAATACCGGTCTGACATCCAATGCACCGAGCAGACCGCTTTTTTCCGCGGGCGTCGACAGCAGCCGCGGCTCCCGTTCGCCTTTTATGACCCATAGCGGATGGTTGGTGAACGTCACTGCCACCGCCTCGTCACAGTGCTCCTTAAGCTGCGATATGAGGTATTGATGCCCGAGATGCACCCCGTCAAACATTCCGATTGTAGCTCCCTTTATCACGCTCATACAATTAATGCATCATATTATGTTCCACCAACTTGTAGGGACAAATTATTTATCAAGATATTCCCTGAACGGACGGTTGTCGGCCACATGCACGCCGCCGAAACCGAGTGCTCGGGCTGCCTCGACGTTGGCTTTCGAATCATCGAAAAATATCGTGTCTTCGGGATGTATACCGAATTTCTCGCACGCTTTGTGAAATATCTCGGCGTCAGGCTTGTAGCAGTGCACCTCAAACGACGGTATCACCCCGTCGAAATAGTAATTGATGTCGTGGCCATCCTTGCGGAATTCGCTGAGTATCATGCCGTCCCACATCACTTTGTTGGTATTTGACAGCAGATACAGCTTGTGGTCGCGGTGCAGCTCCTCGAGTTCCTTGAGGCGGCTTTCCGGAATACCGATCAGGAATTTCTCGAATGCACGGTCTATCTCCCCGTCAGTGACATCGCCTTTGATGTGGCGGCGCAGTTCGTCGCGCCACTGCCCGGGTGTGACGTTGCCGAGTTCAAGTTCGAGAAAAACACCTTTTTGCCCGTATTCTCCGAGCATTTCATCGGCGTCGGCGAGGCCGATTGATTTTAGTGCGTCAACAGCACGTTGCCGTTCTATTTCCATTATGACCCCACCGAGGTCAAACATCAGATTTTTCATAACAATATTTTTATCGTGATGGTGTTGCAAAACTTATAATATGTTGCATATATGATTACGTCATCTTGTAGGGCTGCCCCCCGGTGCAGCCGTCAATCAACTGATAATCAACTTTTGTTATCGGCTGCTCCGGGGAGCAGCCCTACGCCATGCAATCGTCGACATCAGTTTTGCAACACCATCTATTTTATTTCTTATAAATCAGTGTCAGGCCGTCGCGGAGCGGCAGTATCACCTTTTCCACGCGGTCGTCGGATGCGATAAGGTCGTTGAACGCCGTTATCCCGCGGGTCTGGGCGTCGTGATGCTCCGCGGCGTCGGCCACCTTGCCGTCCCACAGCGTGTTGTCGGCCAGGATAAAAGCTCCCGATGGAAGATGTTCTACCAGAAGGTTGAAATATTCCACATAATGGCGCTTGTTGGCGTCGATATATACCATATCGTAGCTGTTCTCATCGAGCAAAGCGGGGAGCAGCTCGAGGGCATCGCCTATATGCAGCCGTACGCGGGAGCCATATTCCGACTCGTCGAAAGCGCGTCTGATAAAATCCTCGAGCTCGTCCTCAAGCTCGATGGTGTCCACGCAGTCGGTGTCGTCGGCAAGACCTTCGGCAATGCACAGCGCCGAGTAGCCGGCGTAGGTGCCTAGCTCAAGCACGCGGTGCGGACGTATCATGCGGGTGAGCATCTTAAGCAGGCGTCCCTGCAGATGTCCCGAACACATGCGGCTGTACAGCAGTTCGGTGTTCACGCGCCGGTACAGACGGTGCAGATTGTCGGGTTCGCGGTCTATATGTTGCGATATATATTCTTCTATCTTGCTGTCGGTAGTCAACATAGTTTAATATAGAAAGGCTTCAATTGCGAGACGGTAGCTGTCAAGTCCGAATCCGGCTATCACGCCGCGGCACACAGGCGACAGCAGCGACGTGTGGCGTATCGTCTCGCGGGCATGTACATTTGATATATGCACCTCTATCACGGGCACTCTTATGGCCTTTATCGCATCGGCTATGGCAAGCGATGTGTGGGTGTATGCGCCGGCGTTGAGCACTATGCCGTTGAGGTCGCTGTCAAATCCCTCCTCGTGCAGCCGGTCTATTATATCTCCCTCGTGATTGCTCTGGTAATAGTCAATCTCGACATTGGGATAATCGGCCTTGATAGCCCCGATATAATCCTCCATCGACAGTTTTCCGTAGATGTCGGGCTCGCGCACGCCGAGCAGATTCAGGTTCGGCCCGTTGATAATCAATATTCTTGCCATAATATTTTGTGTTAATTATAGTAGGAGGGATGTAATATTATATATGATACGTCATCTTGTAGGGCTGCACCCCGGTGCAGCCGTCAAGCAACTGATAATCAACTTTTGTTATCGGCTGCACCGGGGTGCAGCCCTACATTATGCAGTCGTCAACATCAGTTTTGCAACACTCTCTTAATCATGGAAGCGAAAGTGAGCGGCAGACATGCGGTAGTGCTTACCCCTTCTTCGTCACGTTTACCTTCTGTGTGGGCGGAAGCTCCTCGTTGCGGCGGTCAACGGCGTCGATTACTTCGCGGGCCACGTGCAGGAATGCCTGTGCGGCCACCGTGTCGCCGAGAGCCACAGGCTTGCCGTCGTCGCCGTGGTCGCATATGCTGCCTACGATGGGTATCTGTCCGAGCAGTTCTATGCCAAGCTCATGGGCGAGCTCCTTGCCGCCGTCGCGTCCGAAGATATAATACTGTTCGTCGGGGTGACGCTCGGGGGTGAACCATGCCATGTTCTCGATAAGTCCGAGTACCGGCACGTTGATTTTGTCTGACATGAACATCGCTATACCCTTGCGCGCGTCGGCAAGCGCCACCTGCTGCGGGGTCGACACGATGACGACACCGGTCATGGCTATTGTCTGCACGAGCGTCAGATGTATGTCCGACGTACCCGGAGGCATGTCGATGAGGAAATAGTCGAGTTCGCCCCAGTCGGCATCGGTGATGAGCTGCTTGAGTGCGTTCGACGCCATCGAGCCGCGCCACAGCACCGGCGAATTCTTGTCGACAAGAAATCCTATCGAGAGCAGTTTCACGCCATACCGCTCGAGGGGTATGATGAGTTCGCGGCCGTCGACTTTGTGCATGTAGAGCTGTTCGTCCTCTACGCCGAACATTTTCGGCATCGACGGGCCGAATATGTCGGCGTCGAGCAGACCTACACGGTAGCCCTCACGTGCGAGGGCCACTGCAAGGTTGCTTGCCACGGTCGATTTGCCCACTCCGCCTTTGCCCGACGATATGCCGATGATGTTTTTCACCTGCGCGAGCGGTTTGACTGCTTCCTGCGGTGCTTCGATTCGCGTCTTGACGGCGATATTGCCCTTGATGTCGACCTCGGGCGATATGAAATTGCTGATGGCGGCTTCCGACGCCTTGACTATCGATTTGATAAACGGATCGGTGGGGCGGTCGAATATCAGCGAGAAACTCACTTTATTGCCGTCGATACGTATGTCGTCCTCCACCATTCCGCTTTCCACGATGTTTTTGCCGTTGCCGGGATAGCGCACATTGCTCAGCGCATCGAGTATGAGCTTGGGATATAGTCGTAGTTCAGTCATTGTCGTATGGTTGATAGCGTATAGTTACAGATAATTTGA
This sequence comes from uncultured Bacteroidales bacterium, assembly GCA_905210435.1. Taxonomy (GTDB): domain Bacteria; phylum Bacteroidota; class Bacteroidia; order Bacteroidales; family Muribaculaceae; genus JAGBWK01. Next base: position 27,081 of record CAJLWO010000025.1, on the reverse strand, counting down.
TTACATGGTGCTGTTTTCCGCCGGCTGTTTTTCCTCAGGGGCGTGCAGGTTCATCGTCTCGAGTGTGCCGCGCGAGAAACTGCGGTAGGTGTCAAACGGTATCTCGACATCCGGCTCCGTGAGTTCCCCTTCGTGCGGCAGCTTGAAATTGATGTACTTTATGCTTAGACCGCGTGCGAGCCATTGCTGTTCGTAGAACGTGCGTATGTTAAGTATATCGTCGGCTATGCCGCAGTTGTACAGGTTGTCGGTGTCGGTGATGACCGGCAGTCCGTTCTCCCTGACAAGATGCCGGGTATAGGTGTATAGAAACGGCGAGTCGCTTTTGAGGTGTATAAGCGCATTGTCGGCCGCTATCCTGCGGTATAGGTCGAGAAACCGTGTGGAGGTGAGGCGTTTGCGCACCTTTTTCATCTGCGGGTCAGGAAACGTGATCCATATCTCCGACACCTCGCCGGGTGTGAAGAACCGGTCAATCAGCTCGATATTCGTGCGCAGGAATGCCACATTGTCCAGCCCTTCGCTGCGCGCCTGAGTGGCGCCGGTCCACATGCGCGACCCCTTGATGTCCACTCCGATGAAGTTCTTATCCTTGTATCGGCGTGCGAGTCCTACGGTATATTCTCCTTTCCCGCAGCCGAGTTCGAGCACTATCGGATTGTCATTGCCGAAAAACTCGGTATGCCATTTTCCTCGGAGGGGAAATCCTTGTGCGTCGAGCACTGAAAATGGATACTGGAACACGAAATCAATCGTCTCCATATCCCTGAATTTCTTGAGTTTGTTCTTACCCATAAGCCGGTGTTGCGTTCAAGTCGGTCAGATTGACAGTTTTACAGTGGCACGTGAGCCGTCGGCGAGTTTCACGTCGACTATAAGCATCGAGCCGCGCCATTGCATGGTGTTGACTGTCAGCGCGTCGGTATCTACGGTAGCCATGTAGCGGCTGCGCCCGTTGAGGTCGTATATCCTGATGTCGGCTATGTCGGCTCCGTGCGACTGTACGCGCAGATAGCCGTCGCCCACCGTGAAGTCTACGTTGGCGCTTCCGTTTTCGCCCGTTACGTCATTGATGATTTCGTCGGCACCTGTCGAGCCGATAGTGATTTTGAAATCCTTCCACTGGTCGGCCGATCTGAAGTCATCGGCCGTAGAGCTTTTGACATACAGGTATACATCGCCCTGGTTGATGCCGTTCCATACATTCTCGCCGAGTGCCGGCACTGCCGATAGGTTTTCCGCGCCGAGTTTCCGGAGCGAGTTCCAGCCTTCCATCGCTCCGGTGCCTATATATTCCGTTCCTTCAGGCAGTATGATGCTTTCGACATGCTCCCAGCCGTAGAGCGCATAATCGTTAATCTCTTTGGTGTTGACGGGAAGTGCTGTTTCGGGATTGATGGCCGTGGTGCCCTTGAATGTGAATGCGGGGATTACCGATGCCGATGCCGGCAGCTGTACCTGGCTCAATGCCGTGTCGTCGAAAAACAGACCTTTGCCGAGCGTTGTGGTGCTGTTGCCCATCGAGACGCTCTCGAGCTGCTTGCATTCCGCGAAAGCGAAGTCGCCTATTGATGCGAGTGCGGGGCTGTTGTCAAGAAGCACGGATGTCAATCCGCTGTTGTAGAATGCTTTGTCGCCTATTGATACAAGTGTGGCCGGAAATGTGATGGTATTCAGCGACGTGCAGTTGGCGAAACTGCTGTCGCCGATGCGTTTGAATGTAGGTTGCAGTTGTATTTCCGACAGATTGGTGCACCCCTCGAACATTCCTGCGCCTATCTCATCCATCTGTGTGTGGATGGTGGCTTTTTCCAGTGACTTACATCCTTTCCATACGCCGGCGCCCAGTGCGGTCACCGTCGACGGAACTGTTATTTCAGTGAGCTTGTCGCAGTTGGTGAATGCGTAATTGTTTATTGTCGTGACACTTGGGGGGATTGTGATTGATGTGATGGGGGTGTTGCCGAGTGCGCCTTCCCCGACTATTATAAGGTTTTCAGGGAGGATAACTTTTGTTAGATTTGTGCCGAACAGGGCATACGGCGGAAGTTCGTCAGCATAAAATTCGCTGCTGCCCGTAGCGGTTTTGGCTCCGCTTGCGGCCGTGATGGTGGCTCGGCTCAGGTCGAGAGAGGTCAGTGACTTGAGTGTGCCGCTGATGTATTCGAAATCGTAGGCGTTGACGGGGCCTGTTACCGACAGCGTCGTGACGGTCGTGTCATCTCCTGTCAGCGAACTGAGGGTTCCCCCCTCTACAGTCGTGATTTCAAGAGCGTTGGATGCAGTGGCACTGCATAATGCGGCTATTGTCAGTAAGGATTTTAATTTCATTCTTGTGTCGTTGATTCTTATGTCGTTGATAAGATAGATTGTATGTCACAAAATTAGTGATTTATCGCCGATTAGCAAAGGTTTTTGATGTTAAGAATAGTTTCTACCAAAAATAATGCCTCAATCTCGTCGCGGGGCACGTCCATGTCGTCGTACAACGGGTTCTCGCTGTGTAAAATTACCATTGACCGGTCGGTGGGATGGCGCCGAAGCACCTTGACCATGCGGTAGTCTGACAGCATCACCAGATATATCTGCCCCCAGAATATCGTGGAACTTGATTTTACCGGACGTATCGCTATGAAACCGCCGTCCATGATGCGCGGTTCCATCGAGTCGCCGCTCACTCTGACAAGTATCGAGTCGGGATTCATGCGAGGCAGGTCGACATAGCCTTTCACCCGGTCGTCGGTAAGCATCCGCTCGAGCGGACGACACCCTGCGGTCACATCTATGTCATAGACCGGTATACCCCTGTAAGGCTGTTTGAAAAGCCTTACTTCGTCATATTCCACAACCTCCGGATTGCTCCTCTTTTCAAATGGCATTCCTTCACCGTTCTCAAGCCAGTTTTTCGATATGCCGAGTTCCACCACTATGCGGTTGACGAGCGAGCGCGATATAGGCAGCTTGCCCGACAGGTGTTTGGAAAAATTTGACGGGTCCATGCCTATGCGCCGGGCCATTTCCGCCTGTGTCAGCGATGCCGGCGAGTGTTCGAGCAGATAGCGTATCCTGTTGATTATTCCCTGATTGTCCATATTGATGTATATATGCCGCAAAGATAATACAAAAAACAGCCCTATGGTAATATTACCTCGTAAAAATACCATAAATTAAGATTTTTTTGTATTTGATGTTATTTATATTATTTTTGCATCAGCTAAGTCTGCAGTAATATCTGCCTATAATGGCTATAATAGCTAAGATAGCTATAAAGTTAAGGCGGATAGCGTAATTCCCGTAATAATATCCCCGCCGGTAAGGCCAACTCAAAATTCCACATTTAAAATAAAAATTGCCATGGTTCTCAATTATATCTGGATAGCTTTTTTTGCGATTGCATTTATCGTGGCGGTGGGTAAGACAATTTTTGCCGGCGACCTTCAGGTATGGTCCGACATTATGTCGGCCTCATTTTCCTCGGCCTCCACGGCGTTTGAAATCTCACTCGGGCTGACAGGTGTGCTCGCCCTGTGGATGGGATTGATGAAAATCGGCGAGAGGGGAGGGGTAATCAGCTTCTTCGGCCGCCTTATAAGCCCCCTTTTTTCTCGGCTTTTCCCGGGAGTGCCAAAGGGTCATCCCGCCATGGGGTCAATTTTCATGAATGTGTCGGCCAATATGCTCGGTCTCGACAATGCCGCAACTCCTATGGGACTGAAGGCAATGCAGGAATTGCAGTCGATCAATCCCGACAAGACCCGGGCCTCCGACGCGATGATTATGTTTCTGGTGCTCAATGCGTCAGGGCTGTGCCTTATACCCATCTCCATCATGATGTACCGCCTCCAGGCCGGAGCCGCCAATCCTACCGATGTATTCATGCCTATTCTGCTCGCTACCTTTATCGCTACTATGGTAGGCATCATAGCCTTGTGTATCAAGCAGAAAATACGTCTGCTCGACCCTGTGCTCCTCGCATGGCTCGGCGGCATGGCTCTCATCATTGGAGGAATCGTATTTTTCTTCAGCGGACTTGACGAGGAGCAGGTGCAGACCTATTCCGGTTTTGTAGCCAACTTCTTGCTTTTCGCGGTCATAATATCCTTCCTTGTCGCGGGCTTCTGCAGGCATGTCAACATGTATGATACTTTTATCGATGGCGCCAAGGAAGGATTTCATACCGCGGTCATGATTATACCCTATCTTGTGGCAATCCTTGTGGCTATCGGCATGTTCAGGGTGTCGGGAGCCATGACGGTGCTTACCGACGGACTGATAGCTGTCGTCAACGCCATCGGCATTGACTCCGATTGGGTCGAGGCATTTCCTACGGCCGTCATGAAGCCGCTGAGCGGTTCCGGCTCGCGCGGCATGATGGTCGACCTGATGGCTACACACGGCGCCGACTCTTTCGTGGCGAGGGTATCGGCATCGATACAGGGCTCCACCGATACGATGTTCTACGTGCTTGCCGTCTACTTCGGGTCGGTGGGTATAAAACGCACGCGTTATGCCGTCAGCTATGCCCTCCTTGCCGATATTGTCGGCTCCGTGTCGGGCATAATCGCGGCCTATATCTTCTTCCATTGATGCTTGTCGGGCCTATGGTTCTGCTGATTCGTTTCCATGCCGGGAGGCTTGACTGCAAATTTTATAAATATTTTTTTCTTTCCTGTGGCTTTTGATTTATATTTAGTTGTAAATCAATTTGTTCTGATGCGACAATTCGATTTGAACCAATTCTTTTGTTTGTGCGAAAATTTTCTATTTTCTTGAATAAATCCGCAAAATTTTCATTTTTTGAGTATTATATATTAAGGCTGGTTATGTAAATTTCTTTATTTTTGCGTCAATTTACAAACCAATTATTCCAGCCATGCAAAAACTATTGCTTTCTTGCCTGATTTTGACAACCCCTCTCTCAGTTCTCGCTTCAAACAAGACGTATACTCATGACGGACGACAGCTGACTGTCGACAATTCAACCGGTGCCGTCACAATCGTGGCCGGCAGTGACACGATTATCAAAGCCAATATCCCGGCATGGGGACTCGATGATAATGTCCGTCGCCCCGAGGCCCTTCAGAATGTAAAAACCTCGTCGCGCCGTATATCCGATGTCCACGGTGACGCTCTCAGGGTTACGGTGACAGGCACGGCAGGCAGGGAGAAAGCTACTGTCGACTACGATATTTACCCCGACTTCATCCTCATCCGCCTGTCGGTAGAGGGCGATGCCGCGCAGAAGGATGGTTTCGCGCTTAATTTCCTTGCGCCTGTCTCCACCCGTCAGCCGTATCATTTTACCGACCGGTCGGGCAACTATGCGGTATCCATTCCTTACGACAATGACGCATGGGTGCGCTACACCAATACACCCTTCGGCGATGCCATTCCCGAATCCTACGAAGTGGCCGCATTGTTCAATGCCGATACACGCAAAGGACTGGTAATCGGTTCTGTCGAGCATGATATATGGAAAACCGGTATAAAGACCGCTACCGACGCCGATGCTGCAATTGTTTCCATAGAGGCTTTCGGCGGTGCTTCTTCCGAACTTACCCGCGACAAGCGCCCCCACGGCCACGTAGCAGGCAAGACCGTGAAATCCCCTCGTATAATCCTTATTTCCACCGACGACTGGCGCGACGGACTTGAACTGTTCGCCGATCAGTGTGCCGCCTTCGCCCCCTCGGTGCCCTCCAAGGGTCCGCGTCCCTTCGGCTGGAATTCCTGGGGCAAGCTGCAGACCAAAATAACCTACGACAAGGCCGTCGAGGTATCCGACTTTATCCACGACAATATCACCAACCGCGGTTTCCACGATGCCGACGGCAGCGTGGTCATCGACCTCGACGCATTCTGGGACTTCGGTTTCAAGCCGCACCAGCACCGCGAGTTCGTGCAGCACTGCCATGCCAATGGACAGAAAGCCGGTATCTACTGGTGTCCGTTCACCGACTGGGGCGGAAATCCCGATGGCGTGCTCGGAGAAGACCCGCAGTACAAGATGAAGGACCTCTACATATATGTCAACGGCGAACCGGTCAAGTTTGACGGCGCTCCCGCCCTCGACCCGACCCATCCCGGCACCAAAGCGCGTATCAAGCGCCAGCTTGAGCAATTCATCGACTGGGGCTACGAATATGTCAAAATCGACTTCATGGCCCACGGCGCATACGAGGGCGACTCCCACTACGACCCCTCGGTGACAACCGGTACGCAGGCATTTAACCAAGGCATGGCCTACATCGACTCGATCAACGGCAACCGCATGTGGATCAACCTCTCCATCGCCCCGCTCTTCCCCGCCAACTACGCTCACTCGCGCCGTATCAGCTGCGACGCCTGGGCCGGAGTGAAAGATACCGAATACGTGCTCAACGCCCTGACCTACGGCTGGTGGCTCGACCACCTCTACCACTACAACGACGCCGACCATGTGGTCTACGAAGGCGCCACCGACGGCGAGAACCGCATGCGCATCACATCGTCGGCCCTGACAGGCGTATATTTCCTCGGCGACGATATGAGCAAAGACGGCCTCGAGAGCACCAAGGAACGCATCATCCGCAATACCGGCAACCGCGAAATCAACGCTATGGCGCGCAACTGCAAGTCGTTCCGTCCCGTAGAGCATGCAAAGGGCACATCGGCTGCCGACATGTTCACCAACTCCGACGACAAATATATATATGTGGCGATATTCAACTTCACCGACCGTCCGGTAGAGAAAACCCTTCCGCTGCGCCGTCTCGGCCTCTCCGAATCCATCAACTATCCGGCAATGGAGCTTTGGAGCCACGATACGCTTAATATAACCGGCGCAATCAATGTCGCAATCCCCGCCCGCGACGTCAAAGTGTTCCGCATCGAAAAATAAAATAACCATTTGCAAAATAAACCTAATAGAATAATAACATGAAAATAAGAAATCTCATATTGACAATGGCTCTCACGGCCGGTACAGTCTCTCTGATGGCCGAGACAAAGCTCGAACAGGGCAGATGGAGCATCGTCAATGCCGACGACAACACTTTGACCATCAGTTTTGACGGCAGAGAAGCCATCAAAAACGCATACGCCGAAGTCACTTACCGCATAGCCGGCACCGGAGTCAGCGGCAGTATAAATTCAATGACCGTTTCCCCATCGTCGGTCAGCATCGTGCCTTTCGAGGACGAAATCGGCTCAGGCCGCGCCCTCACACGCGTCTACGATGACGGAAGGGCGAGCATGACCCACACCCTCAGTCTCTACGACAAAGCGCCTTATATGATTGCACGCGTGGTCGTCGCCTCCGACAATGACGGCGAAGTGATTGAATCCAACCACATGGTGGCTTTCGCCGCCGAAACGCGCTGCCAGCTGCCCGAAGGCACCTCGCACCGCATGATAAAGGTCCCGTTTGACAACGACGGCCACGGTCGCTACGAAGTCTACGATTTCAGCAACGAAATGACGTCACACGAGGTGGGATGCGTATTCGACGCTACTACCAAATTCGGATTCGTCGCCGGCTCGGTCGACCACGACAAATGGAAAAGCGGCATCACAATCAAGGGGTCCTACAAGCGTTTCATCGAGAAACTCGAACTCCTGTCAGGTTACACTTCGCAGCTCACGCGCGACTACGACTGGAACACCAAAACCGTCATACCCCATGGCTACGTCAAAGGCGCAAAGGCCGAATCGGCACGCTATATGATCGGTTTCTTCGACGACTGGCGCGTAGGTCTCGAAACTTTTGCCGAGACATGCGCCACAATCACGCCTCCCGCACCCTGGGATGGCGGCAACCCGATGGGGTGGAGCACATGGGGCGTGATGATGAACCATGTCAACACTCCGGCTGTAAAAGAAACAGCGCAATGGATCAAGGATAACCTCTTTGACCTCGGGTTTCATGACAAAAACGATCAGACGGTCATCAGCCTCGACTCATTCTGCGACGGCTGGGGCATGACTTCATCGGAAATCTCGCAGCTTGGCAACAGATTCCTTTCCGACGGCACATACAAGGAAGGCCTCCAGACAAAGCAAGGGCTTAACATGCGCCTCGGCCTTTACGGCGGCATGGTGATATGGGACTGGACTTTTAACGGCAGCGTCCCCGGTACCGGCATACGCGACATTCCTTCATATACCTGGGGCGACGCATTGCTAAGATACAACGGCAAGGAGCACCGCCTTTTCGAGGGAGGACAGTACTGCGCCATAGACCCCACACATCCCGCATTCTATTATAATATGGACTATACCCTCTCGCGCTGGGCGGCCTGGAAAATCAAATACATCAAGATGGACTTCATCAACGCGGGCATCTGCGAGGGCGACTCATGGTACAATCCCGAAATCACTACCGGCGTAATGGCCTACAACTACGGCATGAAAATCATCTACGACCTCGCTAAGAAATATGACATGTACATCGTCGAGTCGATGGCACCGCTGTTCCCCTATCAGTGGGCCCACGGACGTCGTTCGTGCTGCGACCGTTTCAGCGAACTTGGCGAGAGCGAATATGTGATGAACGCCATGACATGGGGATGGTGGACTGACCGTCTGTACACAGTCAACGACCCCGACCAGCTTGTACTCCACAAAGACGGACACAACAAGGGTGAGACAGAGGGCGAAAACCGAGTGCGTGTCACCACCGGCATGTGTACGGGCGCTTTCATTATCGGCGACAGCTTCTCCGATAAATGTGTCTATGTCGACGACAACGGTCATGCAAAAGGCGACGTGGTCGCTTATCCCGAGGCTTCGAAAGCACGCGCCCTCAAGATGTTCGGCAACGCCGACATCAACGCTTACGTCCGCGAGAACACCGGTTCGTTCCGTCCCGTCGACGGCGGTTCCTATACCGGTTCGCAGCAGGCCGCCTACGTCTATATGCGCGATACCCCGCAATATGTCTATGTAGCTGTATTCAACTTCAACAAATATATCGCCCGCAACGGCAGCGTGCTTTACGAGAGCATCGGTATAGAGCCGTCCAATGTAAAGGAAATCAAGGAGCTGTGGACAGGCGAGACTGTCAGCGGCAAAGCGGAATCATTTGATTATTCCGTTCCGGCCGGCGACGTGCGCGTGTTCCGTCTGGCAAAGGTGGTTGCCGGTGTCGACGATATAGTTGCCGACAAGACCGCCCGCCCCGCTATATCTGCCGTGATAGCCGGCAACGAATGCGTTGTGTCATCTTCGGCCGAAATGGCGTCGGTAGCCCTTTACGACCTGAGCGGACGCTGCGTGGCTCGTGTCGACGACATCAACCATGTGCAGGCTGTATTCGAAGTCAACGTTCAGAAAGGCGTATATATCGTCAACGCCATTATGGCCGACGGTTCTACTCTCTCCGAGAAAATCAGCGCCCGCTGACACTGTCCGGAATTTGCAGGTGCTGCAAGACATTGTGATTTCGGTCAGCAATGTAGGGACGCACGGTCTGTGCGTCCGCCAATTGGCTGATAACCAATGTGCGTTCTGAAACGCACAGACCGTGCGTCCCTATATCCCGAAGTTATGCAATACCTGCGCGATAAAATAAAATTATAGCATGGAAACAGTAAAACGAAATCCCGATATGCGAAAAAGATATGACATACTGACTCTGGTACTGATTGCGGTTGCCGCACTGGCATTCCGTGCCGACGCGTTGCCGCGTGCCGTCAACTATTCTTTCAACCAGATTGGCACCAACGAAGGGCTTTCATCTTCGTATATAAAGTCAATAACGCAGGATATCAACGGATTCATGTGGTTCGGTACCAAAAACGGCCTCAACCGCTATGACGGGAATAAGGTGAAACGTTTCGACTGCTATGATTTGGTCAACAAGCGCGGCAACAACAATATCGGTGCCCTTTATGCCACGCCCGACGGAGGCCTCTGGGTAGGTACCGACCGCGGCATCTACATATACGACCCGCAGAATGACACATTCACTTACCTCGGCACCAAGTCGCCCGACGGAGTCAGTGCCGACGACTGGGTGCAGGATATAATACCCGACAACCGCGGCAATGTATGGGCGCTTGTGCCCAATCAAGGTGTTTTCCGTTACTATGACGGTGACAAGGTTGACTATTATCCTATCATACGCGACAAGGTAGGGCATAAAGACTACCTCCCCGTGTCGCTGTTTGTCGATAAGGATGACGCCGTCTACTCAGGCACCACGCGCGACGGACTCTATTCCTACGACCGCACCACAAACAAATTCAGGCAGATGCCCGGATTTGACTCCCCCAATAACGAGACAATACTGCTCATACGACAGACATTCGACGGCAATCTCGCTCTCTGCACCCCCTCGGGCCATATTTACCACTATCAGCTTACCACAGGCGACATGACTCCCATACCTATCAGGGAGGACGACGATATTTTCGCACGTGCCATGATATGTGTCGACAACGAGATATGGCTCGGCACGCAGAACGGCCTGTATGTCATCAACATGATTACCGGCAGCCAGACCAAGCTCCAGGAGAGCAACGACGGCAAGAGCAATCTGTCAAACAGCACCATCTACACCCTGTATGCCGACCGCGATGGTAATGCATGGGTCGGCACCATGTACGGCGGTGTCAATTTCTTCCAGCGCAACGGCTTCCGTTTCGACCGCTATTCGTCGGGACAGACTCCCACCTCGCTCGCCTCAAAACGCATACGAGGACTGTCGGAAGATACCCACGGGCGGATATATATCGGCTCGGAAGATGCCGGATTTACCTCATTCAATCCCCGTACGGGCAATTTCAATGTCATCAACGACAAGGATATAGCGCTGATGATAAAGAATTTCCGCGACACGGTATATCTCGGCAAGGTACGCACCGGCATGGACGTTATCGTCGACGGCAAAGTGGTTGAAAACCGTTTTACCGACCTTCACGGCATTGACGAGCAGAACAGTGTGTATTCTTTCCTGGTCGACGGACACGGACAAAAGTGGGTCGGCTCTGACTGGGGACTGTTCCGCAGTACTCCGGGTACGAATGACTTCACCATAGTGCCCGAACTTAACCAGGCGTGGATATTCGACATCATTCAGGACTCCAAGGGCATAGTATGGTTCGCCACAATGGGCGGCGGAATATGGAAATACAATCCCTCCAACGACAAGTTCACCCATTATCCATACTATGAAAATGCTTCCAACGGTCTGCATTCCAACTCAATAAGCGCCATAAAGGAGGATTCGAGAGGCTACATCTGGTTCTCGACCGACCGAGGCGGCCTTGTGCGCTACAATCCGGAGGGTGACAATTTCATCACCATCAACGAGGAGCAGGGACTGCCCGACAATGTTGTATACGACATACTCGAGGACTCCAAGGGATTCCTCTGGTTCGGCACCAACCGCGGTCTTGTAAAATATCATCCCGAGACCGGCCATGTGAAAGTGTTCACTACCGCCGACGGCCTTCTCTCCAACCAGTTCAACTATCACTCCGCCCTGGCGTCGAAAGACGGCTGGTTCTATTTCGGCACGATGGAAGGACTTATCGCCTTCAATCCCGAAATCGACACCTACAACGACTCCGTGCCGCAGATATTTTTTACGGCACTCCTCAGCGGCAATACCGAGATTAAGCCCGGCACACCCGGTTCGCCATTGCTCAAAAGCATATTCTATACCGACGAAATCACTCTGCCCCATGATTTCTCACCGCTGACATTCGAAGTGTCGACCCCGAGCTATGTGCCGCAGGGCACGCTTGATTATGCCTACCGCCTGCTTCCTGTCGATACCGCCTGGATTCCGATTGCCGACCGTACAATCAACATCGCAAATCTCTCGCCCGACACATATACGCTCCAGGTCAAAGTCACCAACGGCTCGGGATATTCGGTCAGGTCGATAGAAATCTACGTGAAGACTCCGTGGTACCGCACATGGTGGGCGATAGCCCTGTACGTGTTCGGCTCGGCCACCGTGCTTATACTGCTGTGGCGGCGCTACAAACATTCGCAGGACCGCAAGCTCGCCGCCAAGGAACAGCTGTTCAGTGTCAACAAGGAGAAAGAACTCTATGAAAGCAAGGTGCAGTTCTTCACCGAGATAGCCCATGAAATACGCACCCCCCTCTCGCTTATTGATGCCCCTCTCGAGGCGATGGAGTCGCTCGATATCGAGGACAAGAGGGTGGAGCGCTATATAAAGGTGATGCGCAAGAACACATCGCGCCTGCTCAATCTCACCGGACAGCTTCTCGACTTCCAGAAAATCGGAGCCAATCAGTTCGATTTCAAATTCGAACGCGTCGACGTGACACAGGTTGTCAACGATACAATCGAGCGCTTCGAGCCCGCAATGCAGGTCAAGGGACGCGAACTGACCACTTCCATTCCCCATAAGGAGATTTATGCCGTCACCGACTGCGAGGCATTTATAAAGATTTTCTCAAATCTGCTCAATAACGCTCTAAAGTACGGCAAACAGGATATTCATGTCGAACTCAAGTCGGATGATGAGAACTTCAGCATATCAGTCACCAGCGACGGTGACAAGATTTCGGCTGAGGACTCAGTGCGCATATTCGAGCCGTTCTTCCAGATAAATTCACAGCAGGACAACAACGGCGTCGGTATCGGCCTTCCGCTCTGCCGCACTCTCGCCCATCTGCTCAACGGCAAGATTGAACTTGTCAACGACCGCTCCGCACTCAACACCTTCACTCTCACCCTGCCGCTCAAGCAGGCGGGCGTAGAGACCGAAAGCATGCCCGTGACCGACATCACCATGAACGAATATGTCATGGAGGAGACCGAGCCCACATCGCTCGAGACCGAACGCAGTTACTCGATACTTCTTGTCGAGGATAATGACGATATGCGTGAATTCCTCGCCGAGCAGCTGTCGCAGAACTTCGTCATCGACTCCTGCTGCAACGGGCAGGAAGCTCTCGACAAGCTCCAGGAGCACAACTACGACCTCATCGTCACCGATATAATGATGCCGGTGATGGACGGCTACGAGCTGTGCCGCCAGGTGAAGAACGACATCAACCGCTCGCATATCCCCGTAGTGTTCCTCACCGCCAAAAACGACCTCGACTCCAAGCTGCTCGCCCTCAAGTGCGGCGGCGAGGCATATATCGAGAAACCGTTCTCAATCAAGTATTTCCGCCAGCAGATACTCTCACTGCTCGAAAACCGCAAGCATGAGCGCAAGGCGTTTCTCAAGCAGCCTTTCTTCTCGATTGACAACATGAAGATGACCAAGGCTGACGAGGAATTCATGAACAAGGTCATCAAGATTATCACCGACAACATCTCCGACGAGAGCTTCTCGGTCGAGTCGATGGCCGACGTGTTCTGCATGAGCCGTTCGTCGCTGCTGCGTAAAATCAAGACATTATTCAATCTCTCCCCGATAGAGCTGATACGTCTTATCCGCCTCAAGAAAGCCGCCGAACTTATCCAGGAGGGCAAATACCGCATAGGCGATGTATGCTTTATGGTGGGTATCAACTCGTCGAGCTATTTCAGCAAACTGTTCTTCCGTCAGTTCGGCGTTACGCCCAAAGGCTTCGAGAAACAGTGCCAGCAGTATGTGCGCAACGGTGAGGCCACCCGTCCGCCGCAGCCCGAAACTTCTGATGACGACCCGTCAGCCGGCGGCGGCGAGGATGATGCCTGACAATGCCGGCATACATCTGCCGGCAATATGATTATTACAAACCAACTGACATAAACCAATTGACATGAAACTACGAAAAATTGTAATTCCCGCACTGATGGCTGCGGTGGCCGCAGGAGCCGGACCGCTGTATAAAAACTCAAAGGCGCCAATCGACGCCCGCGTCGAAGACCTGCTCTCACGCATGACCCTTGATGAAAAAGTCATGCAGATGCAGAATTTCCCCGTGGGAAAGCTGGATGAAATCTCCGACCGCTTTAAGGAAAACAGCTACGGTTCGACACACGAGATGGACCATAACGCCTACGAAGCTGCGGTAATCTACAAGACTCTCGGCGAGCATGTGAAGAAGAACAACCGCTTCGGCATACCTATCCTCAATTGCTGCGAGGGCATACAGGGCATACTCCAGAACGGCTGTACGCTCTTTCCCCACGCCATTGCACAGGCATCGACATGGAATACCGAACTTATCGAGGAGATGACTCAGGCATGCGCGCGTGAGGCCCGTGCCATCGGTATCCGTCAGGTGCTTTCACCGGTGCTCGACGTGGCCCGCGAGCTGCGCTGGGGACGCGTCGAAGAGACCTACGGCGAAGACCCCTTCATGATTGCCGAGATGGCAAAGGCTTTTGTCAATGGCTACCAAAGCGAGGGTGTACTCGCCATGCCGAAACATTTCGTGGCCCACGGCACCCCCTCCGGCGGCCTTAACTGCGCGTCGGTAGCCGGCGGTCCGCGTGAGTTCCGCTCAATCTATCTGTATCCGTTCCGCCGCGTCATCGCTGAGTGCAAGCCCGGTGCCATAATGTCGTGCTATTCGGCCTACGACGGCGAGCCTCTGACCGGTTCGCGCTACTATATGACCGACGTGCTCCGCGGCGAGCTCGGCCACACCGGCTACGTATACTCCGACTGGGGTTCGGTGGAGCGTATCAAGAGCTTCCACAACGCCGTCGCCACTCCCGAGGAAGCCGCGCGTCAGGCTGCATACGCCGGTGTTGACATCGATACCGACTGGACATATCAGACTCTTGCCGACGCCGTGCGTGAGGGCAAACTCAGTGAGGATGTTATCGATACCGCCGTGCGTCGCGTACTCCGCAAGAAATTCGAACTCGGACTCTTCGAGGGTGACAAAATCAACCCTGACGACGTGAAAAAGGTGGTGCGCTCCAAGGAGCATGTCGCCCTTGCCAAACGTGTTGCCGACGAGAGCATCATCCTCACCGAGAACAAAAACAATATCCTCCCTCTCGACACCGACAAATACAAAAAAATAGCTGTCGTGGGTCCTAACGGACACTACGCGCTGATGGGCGACTACGCCTGGACCACTTCGGAAGGTGAGGAGGGCGTAGACCTTTACGAAGGCCTTACCGCCGCCCTCGGCGACAATGCCACCGTGACCTATACCGAAGGCTGCGACTGGTGGAGTCAGGACGACTCGCGTATTCCCGAGGCCGTGAAGGCTGTCGAGGATGCCGATGTTGCCGTCGTGGCTGTCGGCACGCGCTCCACATTCCTTGGCCGCGGAGGCAACAAGAACACCGCAGGCGAGGCCTACGACCTGTCATCGCTTGAACTTCCCGGACGTCAGCTCGACCTCATCAAGGCCGTGAAAGCCACCGGCAAACCGATGATTGTCGTGTTCATCACCGGCAAACCGTTGGTAATGACATACGTGCAGGAAAATGCCGACGCCGTGCTGGTGCAATTCTGTGGCGGCGAGCAGCAGGGTGCCGCCATGGCCGATGTGCTCCTTGGCAACGTCAATCCTTCCGGCAAGCTGACCGTATCCATCCCCCGCAGCACCGGCAACACCCCGTGCTTCTATAACCATTATCTCACCGACCGTGATTTCTGGGATCAGCCCGGCACTCCCGCCGATCCGAAGATGCGTTATATATTCGATACGCCGCAACCGGTGTGGAACTTCGGCCACGGCCTGAGCTACACCACATTTGAATACTCCGACCTCGAAGTCGACAACAAAGAGCCGAAAGCTGCCGATACCGTGACTGTAAAGGTGAAAGTGACTAATACCGGCGACCGCGAAGGCAAGGAGACCGTGCAGCTCTACGTGCGCGATGTCGTAAGCTCTGTGTCTACCCCCGTGCAGCAGCTCAAAGGATTTAAGAAAATCAACCTCAAGCCGGGTGAAAGCAAGGTAGTGGAGATTGCGCTTCCGATGAAGGAGCTCGCTCTATGGAACGCACGTATGGAGGAAGTGGTCGAGCCGGGTGATTTCGAACTGCAGGTAGGCTCCGCTTCCGACGACATCCGCCTCAAAGATGTCATTACAGTGAAATAATAAATTTAATACCAATACCAATACATTAATACCATTTACAATGAAAAAGATCTGTCTTATAGCCGTAGTGGCTATGGCTGCCGCCGGAGCTTCGGCGGCGGTGAAACTTCCCGCCTATATCGGCAACAACATGGTGCTTCAGCAGAACACTGAAATCAAGATACCCGGAGTGACTGCACCCGGCGCAAAAGTAACCGTGACACCCTCATGGGGCAAAGCTGTCAAGACCACTGCCGACGCGCAGGGCAACTTCACGGTGACGCTTGCCACTCCTGCGGCAGGAGGCCCGTTCAGCATCGTCTTTGACGACGGCGACATCCTGACTGTCGACAATATCCTTTCGGGCGAGGTATGGCTCTGCTCCGGACAGTCCAACATGGAGATGCCCGTGGCAGGATGGGGCCGCGTGAAGGATTTCGAAACGGAAATCGCTATGGCCAACAATCCCAACGTGCGTCTGCTTCAGGTACATAAGAACATATCCACCGTGCCCCTCAATACTGTTGAATTCAACGGCGGAGGCTGGATGGAATGCACTTCGGCCACAGTGCCCGAATTCTCGTCGTGCGCCTATTTCTACGCCCGCGAGCTTGCCGACAAGCTCGGTGTGCCTGTCGGTGTTATCGACACCACATGGGGCGGTACTCCCGTCGAGGCATGGACTCCGGAAGAATATATGCAGATAGTTCCCGGATTCGAGACCGAACTCGCTGACCTTAAGGCGGCAGGCGGCAATGCCGACAAGATGCGCGAAATCTACAACGGCCGCTATGCCGAATGGAAAAAAGGCCTGACCGCCGGAAGCAAGGATGCGGCGAAAGATGTATACCACGGCGGCGAGGAAGGCTGGGGCGTGATGCAGCTTCCCGCCAACTGGGAGTCGGCCGGACATCCCGGTCTTGACGGTATCGTCTACATGCAGCGCACCGTCGATATTCCCGCCGAGTGGGCAGGCAAGCAGCTTACACTGCACTTCCCCGGCATCGACGACGAGGATGTGACATACTTCAACGGCAAGGAGATAGCACGCGGTTCGGGATGGAACTCCGAGCGTGCCTATAATGTTCCCGCATCTCTTGTCAAGGCCGGCAAAGCGCTTATCACCGTGGTTATCACCGATACCGGCGGAGAAGGCGGCATCTACGGCGACGCATCGAAACTCTATATCGACTGCGAGGGCGAACGCAAGTCGCTCACCGGCAAATGGGATTATATGGTGTCGAGCGATTTCTCCAAGTTCCCGCCCGCTCCCATCTCGATAGGTTCGACCAACTTCCCCTCGGTGCTCTACAATGCTATGGTCAATCCGTTGCGCGACTTCCCCGTCAAGGGCTGCATCTGGTATCAAGGCTGCAACAACGTGGGTCAGGACGAACGCTATGCCGTCAACTTCCCGCAGATGGTCAAGGGCTGGCGCGCGGCGTTCAACAATCCCGACATGCCTTTCTACTTCGTGCAGCTTGCAGGATACCTCACTCCCCGTTTCTGCCAGCCCGAATCACAGTGGGCCGCTCTGCGTGAGTCGCAGAAATCGGTGCTCGGCCTCGACAACACCGGCATGGCCGTGGCAATCGACCTCGGCAACCCCGTCGACATCCATCCCAAGAACAAGCAGGAGGTGGCACGCCGCCTTTCGCTCCTCGCTCGCAACAAGACCTACGGACAGGACGTGGCATGCGAGGCTCCCGTGTGCGTGAAATCGACGGTGTCGGGCAATAAGATGACCCTTACGTTCGACGGCCCCGTACACGCCACATCATCGGCCGCCCTCGGATTCATACTCGGCGACAAGGATGGCAACTGGCAGCCCGCAAAGGCTGAAATCTCGGCCGACGGCAAAACCGTGACTCTCACCGCGCAGAAAATCAAGAAACCTGTGGCAGCCCGCTACGACTGGGCCGACTATCCCAACGGCAACATATACAGCGAGGCCAATCTTCCCGTGGCTCCCTTCGCTACCGACAAGAAATATTAAACCGACAAGAGATATTAATATAATAACAAACTCAACATATTCATGAAAAGAACAGTTTTATTGCTTGCTTCTGCCGCAGTTGCCGCTACGGCTATCGCAGACAGCAAAATTATTCCAATCGAAACAGACAATGTAGGTCTCGTTTATTCTGTCGGCGACAACGGTCGTCTCTATCAGCGTTATTTCGGACGTAAACTCGACAATTCGTCTGAATACGCCAATCTTCCGCAAGGTATAGAGGCATATCTCACCCATGGCATGGAGGACTATTTCGAACCCGCCCTCCACATCAACCATGCCGACGGCAACCAGTCGACACTTCTCAAATATGTCGACTCGGCCACCACGACCAATGCCGACGGTTCGGTGTCGACCGTCATCACCCTTGCCGATCCCGTCTACAAGGATGAGGTGAAGATGCACTTCACGGCGTTCCCCGATGTCGACGTCATCTCGGCCTATACAGAAATCAAGAACAACGAGAACAAGCCCGTCGAGCTTGAGAAATACGCTTCGTCGCTGCTTTCGTTCAACCGTCCCGCCTACTATCTGACACAGTACAACGGCGACTGGGCCAACGAGGCCAATCTCCACGAGCAGAAACTCGAGTACGGCAAGAAGCAGCTTGACACCAACCTCGGTTCGCGCCACAACATGTTCCTGTCGCAGTTCTTCCAGCTCGGTCTTGACGAGCCGGCACAGGAAAACTCGGGCGAGGTGCTTGCCGGCACACTCGGCTGGACGGGCAACTACCGCTACACTTTCGAGGTCGACAACAAGGGCATGCTGCGCGTAATCTCGGGTATCAACCCCTACAACTCGGAATACACCATCGCCAAGGGTGAGACTTTCACCACCCCCGAATTCTTCTTCACCCTCTCGCAGAACGGCAAGGGCGGCGCAAGCCGTAATTTCCATGACTGGGCGCGCCAGTACCGCCTCAAGGACGGACAGGGCGACCGCATGACGCTCCTCAACAACTGGGAGGCCACCTATTTTGATTTCGACGAGGCCAAGCTCATACAGCTCTGCAAGGATGCCAAGACTCTCGGTGTAGACATGTTCCTGCTCGATGACGGCTGGTTCGCTAACAAGTATCCCCGCAACAATGACACCGCCGGTCTGGGCGACTGGGGCGAGAATGAAGCCAAGCTCCCCAACGGTTTCTATCCCGTAATCGAGGAGGCCAAGAAGCAGGGCGTGAAGTTCGGCCTTTGGATCGAACCTGAGATGGTCAACCCCAAGAGCGAGCTCTACGAGCAGCACAAGGACTGGGTCATCACCCTCCCCAACCGCGACGAATACTATTTCCGCAACCAGCTCGTGCTTGACCTGAGCAACCCCAAGGTGCAGGACTACGTGTTCTCGGTGCTCGACGACCTCAAGACCAAATATCCCGAAATCGCGTTCTTCAAATGGGACTGCAACTCTCCCATCACCAACATTTACTCACCCTACGAGAAAAATCAGAAACATCTCTATGTGGACTATGTGAAGGGTCTGTACAACGTGCTCGACCGCGTTAAAGCCAAATACCCCGACCTCGCCATCATGATGTGTGCCGGCGGCAGCGGACGCGGCGACTACAAGGGTCTGGAGTATTTCACCGAGTTCTGGCCCAGCGACAACACCGACCCCGTGGAGCGTCTGTTCATACAGTGGGGCTTCTCGCAGGTGTTCCCTGTCAAGACTCTTTGCGCACATGTCACTTCATGGAACCATGACGCCTCCATCAAGTTCAAGACCGATGTCGCCATGATGGGCAAGCTCGGCTTCGACATCAACCTGCACGAACTCAGCGAAGGCGACCTCCGTTACGCCCAGCAGGCCGTACGCGAGTACAACCGTCTGAAACCCGCCATACTCCACGGCGACCAGTTCCGTCTCGTATCACCCTACGAAGGTGAGCACACATCGACGATGTATGTGACCAAGGACAAATCAAACGCCGTAGTGTTCGCATTTGACGTATATCCCCGCTACAACGAGAAGCTCTACAATGTCAAGCTCGCCGGTCTCGACCCCGCCAAGACCTACACCGTCAAGGAAATCAACCGTCAGGACTGCAACGACAGCCATGTCGGACAATATTCGGGTAACTACCTGATGAACGTCGGCCTGCCTATTTTCTCGGGCAACAAGCTCTCATCACGCGTCTATGAGGTATCAGCCAACTGATAATCCGGTAATTGCAAAAAACTACAAACTTGTAGGGAGGGTGTTGCAAAACTGTAAAATTCCGGCTAACAATGTAGGGACGCACGGTCTGTGCGTCCGCAAGCATACATTGAGATTATCACTTAATTATCGGACACACAGACCGTGCGTCCCTACATCCGGAAGTTTTGCAATACCCGTCAGCAATTAAAAATAAAAAACCGATAAAATGAAAAAAGCGATTCTGCTTGCCGCCGCTGTCGTTGCCGCTCTGGGCGCATCGGCCGGCGACTACACCAGATATGTCAACCCGATGATCGGTACGGGCGCTATCGAGGGCGGTCTGTTCGGCAACAGCTACCCCGGTGCAACGGTTCCCTTCGGTATGGTGCAGCTCAGCCCCGACACGCAGCCTGCTCCCGACTGGTATGACTGCTCGGGCTACCGTGACATCGACGCCGATGTGCACGGTTTCACCCACACGCGTCTGAGCGGTACGGGTGCCTGCGACCTTATCGACGTATGCTTGTTCCCCACCTCGAGCGACCGCGCATGGGGCCGTTACACCCACGACTGTGAGGAAGCCCGTCCCGGCTACTACTCTGTCGACCTTCAGGAGGAGAATATCAAAGCCGAACTTACCGCTACACCGCGCGTGGGCGTACACCGCTATACCTATCCCTCCGGTGCCGCGCGCCGGGTGCGTCTCGACATGGACCATTCGGCCGTGAAAGGCAGCTGGGGACGCCAGATTATCAATGCGCAGATCCGTCAGGTCGGTCCCAATGCCGTCGAGGGCTATCGTGTCATCACCGGCTGGGCCAAGCTCCGTAAGGTGTATTTCTATGCCGAATTTTCCGAGCCTATCGAAAGCATCGATCTGAGCGACGGCGGCCGTCATGAGAAAGGCGCCGATGTAATCAACGGGCGTACACTTATTGCGATGATAGATTTCGCAAAGAATAACAAGCCGCTTGAAATCAAGGTGGGTATCTCGGGCGTATCGTGCGAGAACGCCAAGGAAAACCTTGAGGCCGAGACTGCCGGCAAGAATTTCGACATGATAGCGCAAGAGGCCGATGCCGCCTGGGACAAGCAGCTCTCGGCCATCGAGATTACTGCCGATGACGACACAAAGACCGTGTTCTACACCGCTTTGTATCATGCTCTGATTCAGCCCAACGTGTTCAATGACGTCAACGGCGAATACATGGCTCCCGACTATACCGTAGCCAAGGTTCCCGCAGGCGAGAACCAGTACACTACCTTCTCGCTTTGGGACACCTACCGCGCCACTCATCCGCTCTACACGCTCCTCGCTCCGAAGGAGAACGCCGACTTCGTCAACTCCATGATACGCCACTGCGAAGTGTACGGCTATCTCCCGATATGGCATCTGTGGGGTCAGGACAACTACTGCATGATCGGCAACCATGCCATTCCCGTGATTGTCGACGCAGTGCTCAAAGGCACTCCCGGCATCGACCCCGAGCGCGCCTACGATGCCGTGAAGCGTTCGGCTACCGTGTCTCACCCCAATTCGCCTTACAACGTCTGGGAGCAGTACGGCTACATGCCCGAGAACATACAGACGCAGTCCGTGTCGATTTCTCTTGAGATGGCCTACGATGACTGGTGCGTGGCTCAGCTCGCCAAGGCTCTCGGCAAGGATGCCGACTACGAGTATTTCATGAAGCGCGCCTATTATCCCGACAATCTCTATGACGCCGAGTGCGGTTTCTTCGCGCCCAAGAATGACAAGGGCGAGTGGATACGTCCGTTCGACCCGCTGAAACATGGTGCCAACGGCGGCAATCCCTTTACCGAAGGCAATGCATGGCAGTATTACTGGTACATGCCGCAGGATGTCGACCATCTCATCGAGCTGACAGGCGGCAAAAAGGCGTTCGAGGCAAAACTCGACCAATTCTTCACCCTCGACGAGCAGCCCGAGGAGATGAACGGCAACGTATCGGGTCTCATCGGCCAGTACGCCCACGGCAACGAACCGTCGCACCACGCGGCCTACCTCTACAACTATGTGGACCGTCCCGACAAGGCAGCCAAATACCTCAATAAAATCATGACCGAAATGTACACCAACAACTCATCGGGTCTCGTCGGCAACGACGACTGCGGCCAGATGTCGGCATGGTATGTATTCTCGGCCCTCGGTTTCTATCCGGTAAATCCCGCCTCCGGCGAATATGACCTCGGTTCACCCGCAGTAGAGCATGCGCTTGTACACCTCCCCAACGGCAACACCCTTGAAATCAAGGCACCACGCAAACGCGCCGACTACATCAACCCCAAGGAAGTACGCCTCAACCGCGACGTAATCAAAAACCACAAAATCACCCACCGCGACATCCTCAACGGCGGCCTCCTCGAGTTCAAAATGGGCAAATAACCCGATTGAGTATTGTATAATAAAAAAGCGGAACGCTGTATGGCGTTCCGCTTTTTTATTATAGGGGGTGTGCTTGTGCAGAATTATAGACCGAGGATTGCGGCGGGCGCTATGCCGAGAGTAAGACACAGCGCACGGGCGATACGCAACGTGGGTTCCGCGCGTCCCGATATGTAGTCGCTTACCCGCGACTGGCTTATGCCGAGTTCCTCGGCAAGCTGTTTTTGTGTCATGCCTTTCTCTTCGATAGAGAGGCTTATGAGTTCGCCGATTGTCGGCTTTGCTATGGGATAGTGGATTTTTTCGTATGTTTCAACCACATCTGATACAATGGCGAGTTCGATGGCATTTCTGTCAGTGCAGGGAGTTTCGTCCGTCACCAATGGCAACAGTTCCTCAATGCGATCCAATGCATACTCATATTGCTTCTTGCTTATATCCATTCCGGTTTAAAATTATATGGTTGAACAATCAATTTTATCATATTCGTTGTGGCTCCCCACAAATCGTATAAAAATTCGACCGATTGTAAATTTGATTACTACAACCAATCTGTAATTATTGCCTCTGATATTGAACACATAATGTTGATTGCCAACATAGTCCGTGGCAGGAAAATCTTCCCGTATTTCAGCAAGATTATGCCATTGAGCCTGTTGTGCGATGTCATACCATCGTTCCAAAGCAATTCTTGCATCACCATTTCCGGGCAATTCATAGAATTCCTTGATTTTCCTATGGGAGATTATATGCATATATCGTTAAAGTTCCGGCAAATATTAAATATTCGCAAAATTAATGAATTGTTTTATTTTACAAAACAAATTCGGTAAAAAATTCGCAAATTCAAAATTTGCATAATTATTATAAAACTTTACATGCAACTATTTTAAAATTTTCCAAACAAATAATTCGGCTGAAAATGAAAAAATCCAAACAAATAATCGGGGCGTTTTTGAAAAAATCCAAAGAAATAAAATGCCGAAAAATGAAAAAATCCAAAGAAATAAATGGATTTTTGTGGGGTGGATGTTTTTTTTCGGTGAGGAATATGGAATGGCCCGGTTACCTTACGCAGGCAGCCGGGCCGTTCGCTATTTGCATTTAGGAGATTAATGAATGGGAAGCCGCAAACGGCGTGAAATGATATTTTTTGCAATAAGAAGTCCGGATATGGCAGTATGGGGCGGGGGCGTCTCGCCCCCGTGGTATTCTTTTTGATGACAGAAAATTACCGAGGGTGTTGCAAAACTAAACTTTCCGCTGTTCTCAACCGTGGTCAGCTAAAATCGAGTTCTGCAACATCCTACCCCATAAAATGCATTGGATTTACTTGTATTTTTCAAGGAGTTGGGCGAGGCGTGCTACGCCGGCGGTGGCTTTCATGGGGATTACCGTGACGTTGGCGGGCACGGCGGCCGGATTGGGGTCGATGTAGAATACCGGCACTCCGCGGCGCACGTACTGCATCAGGGCGGCGGCCGGGTATACCTGCAATGTGGTGCCTATCACGACGAATATGTCGGCTTCCGACGCGAGCTGTGCGGCCGGCTCCATCATCGGTACCGCTTCCTGGAAGAATACGATATTGGGGCGTACGCGGTGCCCGTCGATTACGGTGTCGGGGGTGGAACGGAACGAGGCGTCCTTGAGCCGGTAGACTTTCGACTCGTCGTCGACGGCACGGAGCGTCATCAGCTGGCCGTGCAGATGCAGTATGTTGGAGCTGCCTGCGCGCTCGTGCAGGTCGTCGACATTCTGCGTGATGACGTATACGTCAAAATCCTTTTCAAGCTCTACGAGGCCGCGGTGGGCGGCGTTGGGTTCGACAGTGGCGAGCTGCGCGCGGCGGTCGTTGTAGAAGTTGTGGACGAGAGCCGGATTGCGCGCGAAGCCGTCGGCCGAGCATACATCCTGCACGTTATAGTTTTCCCAAAGTCCGTTGGCGTCGCGGAACGTAGATATGCCGCTTTCGGCGCTGATGCCCGCGCCGGTCGATATTACAAGTTTCTTTTTCATAGCCATTCAGTTAATAACATCATTATTTTAATGGTAAAATAATACCGATTGTTCGGAATGCGGGGACAGGGTGCGCGCACGTATGACGCATCACTCCCCGATGGCTGCAAATATATGCTTTTTTTCGGCATTTTTTGTCGTTTCAAATATAAATCTTAACTTTGTGAAGAAGGGTATCAATGCCGCGTGAATGGATGCGGCTCGTGCGTCCCTGCTAAATATAAAAACCTATACGTTATGATTAATCCACATAGATATTGCGTGATTATGTGCGGCGGCATCGGAAGTCGTTTCTGGCCCTACAGCCGCACTAACCGCCCCAAGCAGTTTATCGATTTCCTCGGCACGGGGCGTACGCTCCTGCAGATGAGTTATGACCGTGTGCTTCCGCTCGTCGACCCCGAGCATATCATCATCGTGACAAACGCACAGTATGCCTCACTCGTCAGGGAGCAGCTTCCCGACATCAGGGACAAACATATACTCCTCGAACCGGCACGCCGCAACACCGCGCCCTGCATAGCCTGGGCGGCATGGCACATAGCTGCCATCGACCCGGAGGCTTCCATGATAGTCACCCCGAGCGACCATCTCATCACCCGCGAAAGGGAGTTTGAGGCCGCGATAGAGTCAGGTTTTGAATTCGTGGAGAAGAATGACGCGCTCCTTACGCTCGGCATCAGCCCGACACGTCCCGAGACGGGCTATGGCTACATACAGGTCGGCGAC
The DNA here is from genome assembly GCA_905210435.1 of uncultured Bacteroidales bacterium. GTDB lineage: Bacteria > Bacteroidota > Bacteroidia > Bacteroidales > Muribaculaceae > JAGBWK01. Next base: position 1,826 of record CAJLWO010000025.1, on the reverse strand, counting down.
CGTGTCGAAGGTGACATCCTCAAAGTAAAGACGTTCACCGAGAAACCTAATCTCGAGCTTGCCAAAGTGTTCCTCGAATCAGGCGAATTTTTTTGGAATTCCGGTATATTTCTGTGGAGCGCGCGCAGCATAAAGGACGCCATGCTGCATCATGCGCCCGACATAGCCAATCTCTTCGAGCGTGGTGCGGACAAGTTCAGCACTCCGGCCGAAAAGGAGTGGATTGTGCATAATTTCCCCGGATGCATGGGCATATCCATCGACTTTGCGGTGATGGAGAAGGCTTCGAATGTATATGTCGAGACCGTAAATTTCGGATGGAACGACCTCGGCACATGGAGCGCTCTCTATGACAATTCGCCCAAAAACCGCGATGCCAACGTCACCCAGCAGTGTGCGGTGCTCGCATATAACTCGACGGGCAATATATTCGCCGTCAAGAATCCCGGCAAACTTATCGTGGTCGACGGCCTGAAGGATTATATAGTGGCCGATGCCGGCGATGTGCTCCTCATCTGCCCGCAGGCCGAGGAGCAGCGCATAAAGAATATGGTCAATGATGCCAAGATAAGTTTTGGCGACAAGTATCTGTAAACGTGGCTGATACGTTTGACATACACGCTCAGGCCGACGACCGCGACGGCGATTTCGAGCGTGCGTTGCGCCCGCAGCGGTTCGGCGATTTCTCAGGTCAGGACAAGATTGTGGAAAATCTGAGGGTGTTTGTGGCCGCCGCACGTATGCGCGGCGAGGCTCTCGACCACCTTCTGCTCCACGGTCCTCCCGGACTGGGCAAGACCACGCTGTCGGCCATCATCGCCAATGAGCTCGGGGTGGGATTCAAGGTGACGTCGGGTCCGGTGCTCGACAAGCCCGGCGACCTCGCGGGCATCCTTACGTCGCTTGAGGAGAACGATGTGCTTTTCATCGACGAAATCCACCGTCTAAGCCCCGTGGTCGAGGAATACCTCTACTCGGCGATGGAGGATTACCGTATCGACATCATGATAGACAAAGGCCCCGGCGCACGCTCGGTGCAGCTTACGCTGTCGCCGTTCACGCTTGTCGGCGCGACCACCCGTTCGGGGTTGCTGACGTCGCCGCTGCGCGCGCGTTTCGGCATCAATTGTCATCTGGAGTATTACGACCATGAGATATTGCGTTCGATTGTGTTGCGTTCGGCGCGTCTGCTCGGCACGAAGTGTACGCCCGAGGCGGCGCTCGAAATCGCAATGCGTTCGCGCGGCACGCCCCGTGTGGCCAACGCGTTGCTGCGCCGTGTGCGCGACTTCGCCATGGTGAAAGGCTCCGGCGTGATAGACCTCGCGATAGCCAAGTTCGGCCTCGAAGCGCTAAATATCGACCGTTACGGCCTCGATGAAATTGACAACAAGATACTTACAACGATAATAACGAAATTCAAGGGCGGCCCCGTCGGCCTCACTACCATAGCCACAGCCCTGGGCGAAGACCCCGGCACCATCGAGGAGGTGTACGAGCCTTATCTCATAAAGGAAGGATTCATAAAGCGTACCCCCCGCGGACGCGAAGTCACCGACCTTGCCTATACCCATCTAGGCCACGCACTCAACGATGGCATCGGCGGCCTGTTCGAGTAAATAGGACAGGGGCGGGGGCGTCTCGCCCCCGTGGTATTCTTTCAGTCACATAAATCACCTCGGGGGCGGGACGCCCCCGCTATTAGTTTTGCAACAACAAAGAAAAGGTTAACTTTGCAGTACGAGATATTAAATTTATTAACAATTAAAAAGAAAGAACCTCCTGATGTCGCGTTAGCCTATCGCCCTCGTAAGTCTCAAAAAAAC
>CAJLWO010000024.1 GCA_905210435.1 uncultured Bacteroidales bacterium | reverse complement strand
GAACCGGGTAAGGGGGGGCTATGTCTCTATTTTTGTCTTAAATGAAAGAGCCGTGTTACAGCGTGAGGCCGTCAAGGAGACGGATGTAATATTCGATGGCCTGACGGATTTCGTCGAGGCAGATGTATTCATCGGCTGTGTGGGAGCGGGCGGAGTCGCCGGGTCCCATTTTGAGCGAAGGCCACGACATCAGTGCCTGGTCGGAAAGCGTGGGGGAGCCGAACGGTTCGAGGCCAAGCATTTGCGCGCGTTGTACGAGTGGATGGCTGACGGATATCCCCGACGGGTTAAGACGTGTGGAGCGGGGAGTAAGTTTGCATTGGGGGACGGCTGCACGTATCAGTTCGAGTGTCTCGGCATTGCTGTAGGCATCGGTAGTGCGCACATCGACCACGAGCGAACACAGGTCGGGCACCACATTGTGCTGCGTCCCGGCATTTATCTGGGTCACTGATATTTTGACCGGTCCGAGCATCGTCGATTCCTTCTCGAAACGCAGGCCGCGCAATGTATCGACTACCTCCATCGCCTTATATATGGCGTTGATACCTTCGTTGCGTGCGGCATGGCCGGCTTCGCCGTACACCTCGCCGTCGAGCACCATCAATCCTTTTTCCGCAATGGCGGGACGCATGCCGGTAGGTTCGCCCACTACGGCAAAATCAATCTTTCCGATTTTGTCGGTCACTGACGACAGGCCCCCTTTGCCGCTTATTTCCTCCTCACACGACAGGAGCAGCACAAGGTTATACGGCTGACGGGACTTCGACAGCATGATGAATGCGGCGATAAGCGAGACCACTGACGCCCCTGCATCGTTGCTGCCCAGACCGTAGAGCCGCCCCTCCTCCTCAACGGGAGTGAACGGGTCGCGCACCCAGCCTTCGACCGCACGTACCGTATCGATGTGCGAGTTGAGCAGAAGAGTCGGGAGCGAGGCGTCACGTTCGCCGGCCTCGACGCAGATATTGTTGCCGAAGCGCTTCACGTCAAAGCCCTCTTCATCAAGGAAACGGGTCACAATATCGGCTGCCGCAGCCTCGTCGTGCGATACCGAAGGGGTCGAAATCATCTCTTTGAGCAGGTCGACCGCCTTGTAATATATTTCGTCAATCATAATCAATATTTTCTGTATTAGTGCCGGCAAAGATAATAAAAATTCAGTAATGACACGAGTAATGGAAATATCAATGCAATCGGTTGCACACCTGCATATACATGTGTGCAATTTGCAACGCGTAAGATGGCTAAATATGCTAACGAATGTTAACTGCCCGTCAAAATTGCATGAATATTCGTTAATATATAGAATAATGTAATTAACTTTGGCGACAAAATTGACTTGAAGTTTCAATATGACCAATATACTTACCTCATTAGCAGCACGGGGGAATGAGAAATACAGCGACCGCGTGGCGATGACGCAACGCGTTGCCGACCATACTTGGCTGCCAACTACATGGCAAGTGCTCCATCAGCATGTAAATGATGCTGCCGCAGCGCTCGAGACCCTCGGAATAAGTGAACAGGAACACATAGGCATATTTTCCAACAACCGCGTGGAAATCATCGAGACAGACCTCGCCGCCTACGCCAACCGCGCCATACCGGTGTCGATATACTCGACAAGCAGCAAGGAGCAGGTGGAATATATAGTATGCGACGCCGGCATATCCTTACTCCTTGTCGGCGACCAGCAGCAATACGACATAGCGCGCAAAGTAGCGAAATCATGCGGCAGACTGCGGCAGATAGTCACAGTGGAGAAGGTCAGCAGGGACAATGATGACGACACGACAATGACATTCGCCCAGCTGCTCGACCTCGGACGGCATGCCTCGCAGATGTGCCGCGACGAAGTGGCACGCCGCACGGCTGCGGCGCGTCCCGACGATGTGGCAACACTGATTTACACCTCAGGCACCACGGGCGAGCCTAAAGGCGCCATACTGCCACACAGCGCGTTTGACGCCGCCATCAAGATACATATCGAACGGCTTACGATGCTTTCCGACCGCGACACATCGCTGTCCTTCCTCCCGCTCAGCCATATATTCGAGAAGGCATGGACATATTTCTGCCTGTACTGCGGCATTCTTGTCAACATCAACCCCGACCCGCACATCATACAGCGCGCCATCAAGGAGGTGCGTCCGTCGTGCATGTGCAGCGTACCCCGATTCTGGGAAAAGGTATATACCGCAATCGACGAAAAGCTGTCGCAGACCAAAGGATTCAGGAAGTGGGTATTCAACCGTGCCATCAAGGTGGGACGCCGCCGCAACCTCAACTACGCGCGCCTCGGGCTCAAGGCCCCGTGGTGGACGGAATTGCAGTATAAGTTTTTCAACCATCAGGTATTCAAGCCGCTGCAGCGTGTCATCGGAGTGGAAAACGGCAATATATTCCCTACCGCCGGCGCTCCCCTCTCGGCCAACATCACCGAATTCCTGCATGCCTGCGGCATAAACATACTGATAGGATACGGACTGTCGGAGACCACAGCCACAGTGAGCTGCTTCCCGCAGACGGGATATGAGATCGGCACCATCGGCACAGTGCTCCCCGGCATCGAGGTGCGTATAGGCGACGAAAACGAGATACTCGTCAAGGCTCCTACAGTGATGCGCGGCTACCACAACAAGCCTGAGGCCACGGCCGAGGCTTTTACCGCCGACGGATGGTTCCGCACGGGCGATGCCGGATATATTACGGCCGACGGAGCCATAGTGCTGACCGACCGAATAAAAGACCTTTTCAAGACCTCTAACGGCAAGTACATAGCCCCGCAGGCCATTGAAAGCCGGCTCGGCGAAGATAAATACATCGACCAGGTAGCGGTGATAGGCGACAGGCGCAAATACGTTACCGCCATCATAATCCCGGCGTTCGAGGCGCTTAAAGAGTATGCGCAACGTAAAAAAATATCCTACAAGTCAATAGAGGAACTTGTAAAGAACGCCGACATACGCCGCATGATCGAGGAACGCATAGAAAAACTGCAAAACGGTTTCGCCGGATTTGAAAAAATCAAGAAGTTCACCCTGCTCCCCAACGCCTTTACCATGGAATCGGGCGAGCTCACCAACACCTTGAAGATACGCCGCTCGATAATCAACCGCCGCTACTCGCGCGAAATCGAAGCGATGTATGTGTAACCCGGCCAGCTGGCCATATCAGCCCCGCATGCAGCATGAAGAAACAGGATGCAATTCTGGCCATAGTGATTCCGGTGTTCAATCGCGCGGAAATCGTAAAACGCACCCTCGCTTCGCTTGCCGCACAGACACTCAGGCCATTGCATGTGATTTTGGTAGACAATGCGTCAACCGATTTGACGTATAATGTCTTGCAGAATTGGAAAAACTCCATACAAACCGACGATTTCATTGTCGACATACTGCAATGTCCCGTTCATGGGGCGGCCGCAGCAAGGAATACGGGGCTGTCCGCAGTCAAAGAGCCATGGACTATGTTTTTTGATTCAGACGATATTATGCCACCTACCCATGCGGAAAATGTCGTCAAATACATCAACGAGACAGATGTCATCGGCTGGGACGTAGAGGAAATCAGCGGAAATAAAAGTAAAATATTACCATTTTTGCATAAGGGCCAAGAAGATTATGACAATCTTTTTCATGGTGGCATGGCAACCCAACGGTGGGCGGCGCGGACAGAATTATTCAGAAGTGCCGGAGCTTGGGATGAAAACGTCAGATATTGGGATGATATCGAATTAGGAGCACGTATACTTGCACTAAATCCGCGCATAATAAATATTGGCCTGAGCGGCATAAAAGTCATAAACAGCGACACATCCATAACCAACTCAGCTGCCGGCAAGCCTGAAATGTCATTAAACGCTTTACAGCTTATCGAAAGGACGCTTGCAAAGACGATTGGCGCACACAAAGCAAGATTATGGTGCATGACTAAGCTGGCAATCGAGTGCGGCCTGACCGACCGCAACGGAGGCAGGACAGGGGAGCAATTGATATCCACCTTTCCAGACATTACGAAGAGCGCGAAATGGGCATATCTGCATACTCGGAGCGGACTTCCCGGAGCTGCCAGGGTTTTAAAGTGGCTTCATATTCTGTAACATATTCATTTCATTAATCATTTGCATTAAACAGATTATATAAAAATTACTGATAATAAATTTTGTCTTGTCAAAAAGATATATTACCTTTGCAACGAAAAGAATAACGGGAGCGTGACGCCATAGCGATGCCACGCTCTCAATTTTCACTATTTTATTATTCCGATTTTCAAGTATCTCATATCGGACATATCCGGTTGAGATGCTATTATTTTTTGAATAAATCAAAAAAATCCGGGGCTTCATCTGACCCGGAAATACTACACGAGGAGATCATCCAAGCTGCCGGCCAGTCCCGGCAAAAAAATTGAAAACCTGAAAAATAACCCATAAAAAAATTTCAAGATCGTAAATTATGGCAATCACATTCATGACTAAAGAGGGGTATAAGAAAAAGATGGAGGAAATAGCTTACCTCGAATCGGTAAAACGCCCCGAAATATCTCGCGCCATCGCGGAAGCCCGCGACAAAGGCGACCTTTCAGAAAACGCCGAATATGACGCGGCAAAAGAGGCTCAGGGAATGCTTGAGATGCAGATCGCAAAGCTCAAGGATCTTGTGGCAAACGCACGCATCATCGACGAAAGCAAGCTGAACACCAACGAGGTTCAGATCATGAACAAGGTAAAAATCAAGAACCTCACCAACGGCATGACCGTGGAATATACAATCGTGGCCGACAGCGAGGCAAACATGAAAGAGAAGAAAATCGCCACTTCAACCCCTGTGGCACAAGGCCTTCTCGGACACAAGCTCGGTGACATCGTGGAAATCAAGGTTCCCTCCGGACTCATGAAATTTGAAATCATCGAAATCAGCTTCTAACACGACAATCATCACGACAATGGCAACACTGTTTTCACGCATAGCCGCCGGCGAGATTCCTTCATACAAAGTGGCCGAAACCGACCGCTATTTCGCCTTTCTCGACATCAATCCCGTACAGCCGGGTCATGTACTCGTAATTCCCAAGAAAGAGACCGACTATATATTTGACATCGAAGATGATGAATATGCCGGTCTGCAACTCTTCGCCAAGAAAGTAGCCCGCGCCCTGCGCCGCGCCGTTCCTTGCCGTAAAGTGGGAGTAGCCGTAATCGGACTTGAGGTGCCGCACGCCCATATCCACCTCGTGCCTATGAGCAAAGAGGGCGACCTCGATTTCACCAAAAAGACCACTCTCCCTGAGGCGGAGATGAAATCAATCGCCGAGGCAATAGCCACCGAGTATGCAAAAGAAGCCTAACCGCATCAGCATTAACAGATTACCGATGAACCGCACCTTATCGTTTTGCGTCGCAATGCTCGCATGCTGCGTGGCGCTCATGACATCGTCATGCTCATCAAATGACAAATGGCACGTTGAAGCCACTGTCAACGGAGCCGCCGGCAAAACCGCACTGCTTGAAGTAAGCGACAACGGCCGCTGGCATATCATAGACTCCGTAAAGATTGATAACGACGGCAAGTGTAAATTCGGCGTAAAACGTTCGGAATATCCCGACATATACCGTCTTACAGTTGACTCGCGATCGGTCTATTTCCCTATCGACAGCACCGAAACGGTAACTGTGGCAGCCGACTATGCCGACATGGCCACAAAGAGCACTATATCAGGCTCCGAATCGGCTGAAATGATGCAGAAAATCAATGCAGACATCGCCCGGGCACTCGCTTCGGCATCACCTAAAGAGGTCGTGGCCGACAGCGCGCTCAAGCGCCGTCTCGCCGAACTGATACAGACCGACTGGTCGGGCATCTCGGCCTATTATCTGATTAACAAGACTATCGGCAACGAGCATCTGTACAATCCGGCCATAGCTTTTGACCGTGGCATCATATCGGCAGTGGCGAACGCCTACATCAATATCAAGCCGAACGACCCACGCACCAAGCTGCTTGAAGCTCTCGCGCTATCCAACAGAAGAACCTACGGGCAAGGAACTCCCATAAAGGCGCTTGAAATTTACTTTCCGGAAGTAAACCTGAAAGATTTCAACAATACGGAACAAAGCCTATCGGCACTTTGGGATAAATCAAAGGTTTTAATCCTCAATTTCACGGCTTATACGGCCGATGAGTCACCCGCATTCCAGCTTGCGCTCGGTGAGGTATACAAAAAATACCATGACAGCGGCCTCAATATCTATCAGGTAGGATGCGATCCCGAGGAATACCGCTGGCGCATGGCGGCCGAGAACATACCGTGGACCGCTGTTTATTGTTCGAGTCAGGACGCCGAGCAGTTGCTCCGCTATAACGTGACATCGCTCCCGACCACATTTGTCATCGACGGTTCGGGCGAACATATCGAACGCGTAGAGGATATAACAAAACTCGACTCAACCGTAGCAAAATATCTGTAAGCAAATTTTACACTAAAAACTATTGGCAGGAATTTACATAAATTAATATGTAAATTCCTGCCAATAGTTTTTCCACTAATAGTTATTATGAGGGTTAGAAGATTGAAAAATGTAAAAATTCGACATCGTTCCTTGTGATTTTTTCGTATATTTGCAAAAAAGGATTATTTTAATTATCGTTCGTACAGAAAAAGATTAAAAAAATCGCACATGGAGCAGGACGACATATTCAGCAGTAATTTCGGAGATGACGAGCAGCAGAATGCCAATGCACAGGAGGAAGTGGCGTATACCGAGGAGAATATTGTGACCCTTGACTGGAGGGAGCATATACGGCGGCGCCCGGGCATGTACATCGGCAAACTCGGCGACGGGTCTAACTTCGACGACGGTATATACGTGCTTCTGAAGGAGGTGCTCGACAACTCCATCGACGAATACATGATGGGCTACGGCAAGCAGATAACCGTGGACGTGACTGAGACAACCGTGACAGTGCGCGACTATGGCCGTGGCATTCCGTTGGGAAAACTCATCGAAGTGGCGTCGAAGATGAATACCGGCGGCAAATATGATTCGAAGGCTTTCAAGAAATCGGTAGGTCTGAACGGTGTCGGCATAAAGGCCGTCAACGCACTTTCGTCAGATTTCATCATCAAGAGCGTGCGCGACGGACAGGCGCGGAAGGCTGTGTTCTGCGAGGGTAAACTGGTATCGGAGGAGGAACAGTTCGCCACCGACGAGCCTAACGGCACATACGTGAACTTCACCCCCGACAGCACCATATTCCGCGACTACGCATACCGGGAGGAGTATATAGTGCCGCTGTTCAAGAACTATACGTTCCTCAACACCGGACTTTCAATCATATTCAACGGCAAGCGCTACCATTCGCGCAACGGTCTGCTTGACCTTCTGCGTGAGAACATGACCAAAGAACCCCTCTACCCCATCATACATCTCAAAGGGGAGGATATAGAGATTGCCCTCACCCATGCCAACCAGTACGGGGAGGAGTATTATTCGTTTGTCAACGGACAGCATACCACACAGGGTGGCACCCACTTAGCAGCTTTCAAGGAGTCGGTATCGCGCACGCTGAAGGATTATTTCGGCCGCAATTTCGAATATTCCGACATACGCAACGGCATGATTGCCGCCATCGCCATCAAGGTGGAGGAACCGGTGTTCGAGTCGCAGACAAAGACTAAACTCGGTTCGCGCGACATGGGTCCGGACGGTCCGACGGTAGCCAAATTCATCAGTGACTTCGTCAAAAAAGAGCTTGACAATTATCTCCACAAAAATCTGGAGACAGCGGAAATAATACTCAAGAAGGTGCAGGAGAGCGAGCGCGAACGCAAGGCGATGGCCGGTGTGACCAAGCTTGCCCGCGAGCGCGCCAAGAAGGTAAACCTGCACAACCGCAAACTTCTTGACTGCCGCGTACACCTTAACGACGTTAAGGGCGACGAGGAGAAGAAAGCAGCGTCGTCAATCTTCATCACCGAGGGTGACTCGGCCGCCGGCTCGATAACCAAGATACGCAACGTGGAGACGCAGGCCGTGTTCTCACTGCGAGGCAAGCCGCTCAATTCCTACGGACTGACACAGAAGGTAGTGTACGAGAACGAGGAGTTCAACCTGCTTCAGGCGGCACTCAATATCGAGGAGGGAATCGACGGACTGCGCTACAACAATGTAATCATCGCTACCGATGCCGATGTCGACGGAATGCACATACGCCTGCTGATGCTGACTTTCTTCCTGCAATTTTTCCCCGATCTGGTGAAGAAAGGCCATGTGTACGTATTGCAGACGCCGTTGTTCCGCGTGCGCAACCGCGATACCGTGCGCCGCGCCAAGGGCAAAGGTAAAGGGGATAAAAAAGATGAGACATATTACTGCTACACCGACGACGAACGGATAGAAGCCATCAACAAGCTCGGCAACAAGGCGGAAATCACCCGATTCAAAGGTCTCGGTGAAATTTCGCCGGAGGAATTCCGCGATTTTATCGGCCCCGACATGCGCCTTGACCGCGTGACACTGCGCAAAGAGGACGGAGTGGCCGAATTGCTGGAATTCTATATGGGCAAGAATACGTCGGAACGCCAGACATTTATCATCGACAACCTTGTAATCGAGGATGACGAGGCCATATCGTAAAATTTACCTTATAAACGTGTTTTGATGTATATGGACAGCAATGACATAGCGGAAAGAGCGACGGCCGCAGGGCGCAGAGCGATGTTCCCCGGATCGTTCAACCCGTTTACCATCGGGCATCAGTCGCTTGTGGACCGCGGACTCGAACTGTTTGATACGGTAGTCATAGCCACTGGCATCAGTTCCACGAAGCAGGTGCCCGAGGAGGAAATAATCGCACGACTCGAGCCGATAAGAGCGCTGTATGCCGGAAATCAGCGTGTCGAAGTGACATATTACACGGGACTTACCGTAGACGCGGCACGCCGGCACGGATGCAAATTCCTGCTCCGGGGCATACGCAACACCATCGACATGGAGTATGAACGGTCGCTTGCCGACATCAACCGCCGCATATCGGGGATAGAGACCGTGCTGCTGTTCACGCTGCCCGAACTGTCGGCAGTGTCATCGTCGACAGTGCGTGAGCTGCAACACTACGGACACGATGTCAGCGAGTTCATGCCGGATACAGGAGATTCGGGCGAATAAACAACTACCGCTGAAACGGCGTTCAACGAATAATAAGACAACTTCCAACCAGGTACAATATATAAAACAAATGGAAAAGACAGACACACCAGAAAAGGCTGCACAGGCCGGAGAAAAGACGGCGGTGCTGCTGATGCACTGCCCCGATCGGCCCGGTATCATCGCCATACTCACTGAATTCATCAATGCCAACGGCGGAAATATCCTCTATCTCGACCAGTATGTCGACCGTGTAAACTCGGTATTCTACATGCGCGTACAGTGGGATCTCGAAGGTTTCGCGATTCCCGCCGACAAAATACGCGATTATTTCGACACTCTATACGCACAAAGGTTTGAGGTAAGCTACAACCTGTTTTTCACGGGCACTCCGCAACGTATGGCAATCTTCGTGTCAAAAATGTCGCACTGTATCTATGACCTGCTTGCCCGCTACAGGGCCGGAGAATGGAAAGAGTGGAATGTGGAGATACCGGTGATAGTCAGCAACCATCCCGATCTGAAATATGTTGCCGACCAGTTCGGCATACCGTTTGAGGTAATCCCCGTGACACGCGAGAACAAGCCACAGGCCGAAGCGCAGCAGTTCGCGCTACTCGAGCACTACAATATTGATTTTGTGGTTCTTGCCCGCTACATGCAGGTACTGTCGGACGACTTCACGCGCCGTTATCCCAACAGGGTAATCAACATACATCACTCGTTTCTGCCCGCATTCATCGGTTCGAAGCCCTACCACGCCGCCCACCAGCGCGGCGTAAAGCTCATAGGAGCGACAAGCCACTACGTGACAGCCGACCTTGACGCAGGCCCCATCATAGAGCAGGACATCGTGCGCATCACCCACAAAGACACCGTAGAGGACCTGGTGAAGAAAGGCCGCGACCTCGAAAAAATCGTATTGGCGCGCGCTGTCGAGAAGCATCTCCAACACAAGATACTGCCGTACGGGAACAAAACGGTGGTATTCAACTGAAAAGACTGATATGAAATTAGCAAAATACCTTCTTCTGTTGCCCGCAGCCTTACTATGCCTCATAGACGCCGCGGCAAAAAACGAGCCAATCAAGGGCTTTGACAAAATAGGCTACACAAGCCGTATTATCGAGTCGTTCTACTTAGACAGCATCGACAATGACAAACTTGCCGAAGAAGCCATCGTAGCTATGCTCAAGACGCTCGACCCGCATTCGCTATATTCCAATCCGGAAGAGACCAAGGAGCTGGTGACGCCGCTCGAGGGAAATTTCTCGGGGATAGGCATCCAGTTCAATATGCTCAACGACACGCTCATAGTGATACAGACCACTTCGGGGGGACCGTCGGAGAAGGTAGGCATACTCCCCGGCGACAAGATACTGAGCGCCGACACGACGATGATTTCGGGAGTGAAGCGCCCGCGCAACGAGATAATGAAAGCTCTGCGGGGTCCGAAAGGCACGCGTGTAGACGTGAAGGTAGCGCGCCGCAATGTGGAGGAGCCGATAGTGTTCCGCATCACCCGCGACGATATTCCGGTCAACTCGGTAGATGCCGCCTACATGGCGTCGCCCGGCACCGGCTACATACGCCTGTCACGTTTCGCCGAAACATCATACGACGAAGTGCTCGAAGCTCTCAAGGGACTGGAAAAGCAAGGAATGAAACGCCTCATCTTCGACCTGGAGGATAATGGAGGGGGGATACTTGGAGCCGCAGCCGAGATAGCAGAACTGTTTCTCGACAAGAATGACCTCATCACCTATACGGAGTCGCCCAAGTTGGGCACAACACCTTACGTATCGCGGCAAAAAGGACGCTACGCCGCCCTGCCTGTGGCCGTGACCGTCAACCAATACAGCGCATCGGCATCCGAGATACTCTCGGGTGCGCTTCAGGACCATGACCGCGCCGTAGTAGTGGGACGTCGCACTTTCGGCAAAGGGCTTGTGCAAAGGCCGTTCCCGTTTCCCGACGGATCAATGATACGCCTGACAGTCGCACGCTATCATACACCATCGGGCCGAGTCATACAGAAACCTTACGAGCGTGGAAAAGCCGAGGACTATGCGGCCGACATCAAGGCCCGTTATGACAACGGCGAATTCTACAGTGCCGACAGCATATCGTTTCCCGACTCGCTGAAATACACGACACTGCACCGACACCGCACGGTATACGGAGGGGGCGGCATAATGCCCGACAAGTTCGTAGCCCTCGATACCGCGCTCTATACGCCCTACTACCGTGACCTGATGGCAAAGGGAGTGTTCAATACTTTCTGCCTCGGGTACACCAACGACCATCGGAAAGAGCTGCAAAAAAAGTATGATACGCAGGATAAATTCATCAGGAATTTCGATGTCGACGACAAGATGATGAGCGAATTTGTAGCGCAGGGGGAAAAGGACGGAGTTCCCGTCAATGACGAAGAGCTTACCCGCAGCCGTACTCTTATCTCCGCCATTATAAAAGGTATAATAGGACGCGACCTGTTTGATACATCGACTTATTTCAGAATAGTGAATCCACTGCTCAATCCCATCTACCGCGAAGCATTGGAGATAATAAATTCACCGGAAGAATACGAAAAATATCTGAATTGAAATCAATAGAGCAGGGGTGTAGCAAAAGTGCTACACCCCTGCTCTATTGATTTCAATATCTTATAATATCGCAGCGATATTACGAATTGATGAAAGGCGTGTCATAAATGAAGCGTCAGACTTAACTACCTGCATATTATAATCGCGCTGAAGATTGAGGAGCAAATCAGCCGGGATACCCAATGCAGCTTCAATAAGAAGCGCCATTTCCGTATTAACGCCTCTCTTCCCTTTAATAATTTCATTAATGAGGGATGGACTTACTCCAATACATTCAGCAAGCTTTGCCTGCGTAAGATTACTTGCTTCAAGTTCATCGTGGATAAGTTCCCCCGGATGAGTAGGCTCAAACGGAGTCAAATTATTTGCTATCATATCGGTGGCAATCCCCGGAAGTGTAATCATATCAATCGTAGTGGTTTGAAAGTTCAACAATATTACAAATGGTCAAAATCGGTTCTTCAATAGTTCCGCGCATGGTAAATTCTATCCGATACTGATTGTTAACTCTGATAGAGAATCAGTCGGATTTATCACCTTTCAAAGCCTCAAAATTTAAAGAATTAATTCGATATAAGTCTTCTTTGCAAGAAGCCCATTTAAGATAATCAACGCCACGTTTATAGCGCTTGATTATATCAATCCTGTAGCGATGCCTCTTATCACCACATTCACCTTTATCATAGAGGTCTCTCAGATATTTTTCGCCGAATTCTACTATCATATATTTATATTACAGGACAAAGATATGAAAAGTTTTCAGTTCTTCACAAAATTGTGAAGAATATTTTTCAAATTGCACCCCAGAAAATATTCCATCTACAAAACAAAAACAAAAACAAAGACGAAGGCAATCGCATAATGCGGTTGCCTTCGCACAATTGACACGGTGGGTACTGTCAGCAGCGGCCACCGTGCCGCCTATCACACTTTATTACCCTATCTAATGGTCGATTAAACCGCCTGTCAATCAATCGGCCTTATCGCTAACTTACCGCACCGACAAGGCCGATTAGTACACGATTATAGTCGACAGGCTGAAAAACCAACCGCTTTTTCCTTATAATAAACATGAGACAACCCATTTATTATCCCATAGCCATTGCTCTGACAAACTATCCGTAACGTTTGCTATTACGTCTTTATATCTGCACTACCCTATTCAGCTCCATGATTATGAAACCAACACATTAATTCCAGACATTACTTCAAATAGTTGAAAATAAAATAAAAATAACTGAAATGTCAAGGACGAGTATTAGCCATCATGTGAGATAAAAGTATTATATGCACTAAATTGCTTTAATCGTGCGTAATGCACGGGAGCAACGGTTCACAAATGTAAAAATTTATTTTTAAATAGCAGATATTTTATTTACAAAAAAATTGATAAAATAGAGTTATATCGTGTTAAATTTTGTAAAAAGCAGCCAATTAACTCCAATCTGACAGTAATATTTAACTAAATAAAAAGCTAAATGACACCAATCAATACCCACATAGACACATGCGTAAGCAACATCAGCGCTATGATAATCCACGTCATGACGGAGCGTCGGCCGTAACACTGCCATGCGAGCAGCGATGCCGCGATGACGTATGCAGGATAAAGCCACAGAAAATACCGGTCGCCACCGGCAATACCGTGTGACATGGAGAGCATAAAAGGGAAAGCGAGCACGGGAAGTGCCGCAATGATTATTATCAATGTCATCCAAACGGGGACTCTCGAAGGGTGTTTCATATCTCAACAGAATTTTAAGGTAAATTATACATGGGCGAGGGCGCCGCGCCCTCATGGTGTTATTCTTATATACTCCACTACGGGGATATTGTTAATTACCTCGGGGGCGAGACGCCCCCGCCCCATTCCATTCCAACCTGCCCTAAGTAAACAACCATTGTGATGAGGTTGCAGAACTCTCAAACGTAGGGACGCACGGCTTATGCATCAGGTAATTCTCTGATAATCAGCATCTGCTTCCCGGGACGCACAGACCGTGCGTCCCTACAATTGGAAGTTTTGCAACACCCTCCTACGCTGTTTGACTAAATTTCATAGATTTACAACATCCGCTATGAAAATTTTGCTTTGAGGCGGGAGCGGGGATTATTTGGATTTTTTCTTTTCGGCGAGGTAGGCGTCGACGGTCGCGCGGACTCCGCGGCGCAGGGGGTAGTCGGCGTGAAAGCCAAAATCGGCCTGAGCCTCGCTGACGTCGCAGTTCCAGTTGCGCTGCTTCATGATTTTATATTTGTCACGATTGAGCGTTGAAGCTTTTCCGCGCAATGCCGCAAATTTTTCAGCTACGGTTGATACCGCAAGCACCACCCACATGGGCAGTTTGAGCGGCATAACCCAGCGTCCGCCAAGTGCCTCCGACACCATGCTTCGGAATTCTTTCTGCGTGTAAGCCTGCGGTTCGGATATGATGTAGGTCTTGTCGCTGACACCGGCGGCAAGAGCGTCGAACATCGCGCCTACAAGGTCGTCGACATAGATGAATGTGAGCATCTGCTTGCGGTAGCCCATGCCTACGTCGAGATGGCCGTCGATGCTTTTTATCATCATAAGATAGTCTTTCTCCCGGGGGCCGTAGACTCCGGTAGCTCGGAAAATGATATAATGGAGTCCGGAACGGTAACGGAGATATTCCTCAGCTTTCATTTTGGAAAGGCCGTAACGGGTATTGGGATGGGGCACGTCATCATTGGTAATCGGACGATAGGTCTTTTCGTCGACAGGCCCCATAGCGCTGAGCGAACTCATGAACAGAAAACGTTCAGGCTCCTTGCCTGACGATTTGAGCGCTTCGACGATATTTACGAGGTAGCGATAGTTGATTTTATCGAAATCGCGGAAATTGGCACATTTCGTGGCCCCGAGATTGTGAATTACATAATCCCAGCGTTCGCCGTCGGGAAGAGCGTCACGCATGGCGGCGGCAACGGCCTGCGTATCGCCATAGTCAAGCACAAGGAAATGCAGACGCGGGTCGTCGAGATAGCGGCGCGAGGTCGATGCCCTGACCGCGACAGTCACGTCATATCCGCGTTCGAGCCCCTGACGGGCAATGAAACCGCCGATAAATCCACCGGCGCCTATTACGAGTAACCTTTTCATATATATTTTTATTATATTTATTTACTGTCGAGCGCTTTCCGATAGCCGGCACGAAGACCTTCGGCAAAATTCTGTTGCGAGAAACGCGCGATGTGCCTGCGGCCCGCTTCCACAAGATTATGGCGGTAAACGCTGTCGTCAATAATATGCCGGGCAGCGGCTATATAGGCATCGACATCGTCGGGACTTACCACCGGAGCTTCACTGCCGGCCGCCTCTTCAAGACACGAACCGGAGGCAATGATGACCGGAGTACCCGCGCTCAACGATTCTATTACAGGTATACCGAAACCTTCATAGCGCGACGGATAGGAGGAGAACAGCGCGCGTGCATATAGCGCCGGAAAATCGGCAAAGTCGGCATTCTCTATAAAGATAACCCTGTCGCGCAAATGATGGCGGTCGATATAGCTGTCAATTTCCTTGGCGTAAACGGTGCGACGGCCGACGATAACGGCTATTATGTCATCAGGCAGACCGCGCAAGGCCTTGACCGTAAGCAACTGGTTCTTACGCTCCTCAACCGTGCCTACTCCTACGATGTACGGCCGGTTAATACCGTATTTATGCATCACGCCATCGGCACGGAGAGGGTCGACAGGTTTTGAGAACTGAGGGTCGCAGCCCTGATAGACTATATCTATTTTCGCAGGGTCGATATTATAAAATTCGATAATGTCGCGACGGGTGCATTCGGAAATAGCGATGACACGGGTGGCATGCTGTGCGGCCTTACGGAACTTATAATCGTAGATCTTACGGTCAATCAGGCGGTAGCATCGGGGGAAACGGCGGAAAATCACGTCGTGTATGGTCACGACCGAGGGAATACCCGAGGAGATGATATTGAGCGGAAGCTCGTTGCTGAGTCCGTGATAAAGATCGATTTCGTCGCGAAGTAATTGTCCGGTGATGCCGCGCGACCGCCATAATGAGGGGCAACGTCGTCCGGAAGGCGTATCGGGCAGACACAATGTGACATTCTCACGCTCGAGCAACGGCATCAATCGCGGATTGTTGCGGAGCCGTGGAGCATAAAGCAGCAAAGAGTCATCGCCTGAAGATGCTATGGTGTCGATGACGAGGCGGCTGTAATTGCCAAGTCCGGTGTTGTTGTTGACAGCACGCTTGGCGTCGTATCCTATCTTCATATCAGCAAAGATAACGAAAAAGCCGTCGTCAAACAAAATTTATGGGCCATTAGATTTGTAAGATATTACAATATTATCTATTTTTGTGAACAGGAAGCGACCGCCGGCGCGCATCGGAATTTATCCGAACCGCCGTAGCGGCGCACCGGGAGATAACCACCCCAATCATTCAGGGAAAAAATACAGTATCCATATATGAGAAAGAAATACAACCGAATACTGCTCAAGCTGAGCGGTGAATCGCTTGCCGGGGGCACAGGCTCGGGCATCGACACCAACCGACTGAACCAATACGCAGCCCAGATAGCGGCTGTAGTGTCGGGGGGAGTACAGGTAGCCATCGTGATCGGCGGCGGCAATATATTCCGCGGCCTGCAGGGCGCATCAAAGGGCTTTGACCGCGTGAAAGGTGACCAGATGGGCATGCTTGCCACGGTAATCAACTCACTTGCGCTGTCATCGGCGCTTCAGGCTATCGGACAACCGGCCAAAGTATTCACTGCCATCAACATGTTCCCGATCGGGGAGCATTACAGCAAATGGCGCGCCATCGAGGCAATGAACGCCGGCGAAGTGGCAATCATAGCGGGAGGCACAGGCAATCCGTTCTTCACGACCGACACCGGTTCGGCCCTGCGTGGCATCGAGGTGGAGGCTGACGTGATGCTCAAAGGCACGCGCGTGGACGGCATCTACACCGCCGACCCCGAAAAAGACCCGACGGCAACACGTTTCTCCGAAATCACATATGACGAGGTATACACCCGCGGACTGAAAGTGATGGACCTCACGGCAACAGCACTTTGCAAGGAGAACCATCTCCCCATCATCGTTTTTGACATGGACACTCCGGGCAATCTCAAAAAAGTGCTTGACGGAGAACCGGTAGGTACTCTCGTATACTAAAGCATACTGTTCTGACACAGTAATCAATCCGATTTTTTAACACTCAGAATATAACCTCATTATGACAAACCCCAACACATACCTCGACCCGGCAGAAGAGAAGATGGAAATGTCGGTAGCATATCTTGACGAATCGCTCGCACATATCCGTGCCGGAAAAGCCAATCCGAAGATACTCGACGGCATACGCGTAGACTATTACGGAAGCGCCGCTCCTATCTCAAACGTAGCAAATGTGGCGGTGCCCGACGCACGCACCATCACTATCACCCCATGGGAGAAATCGATGTTCAAAGAGATTGAAAAGGCCATCATCAACTCCGAGCTCGGCATCACGCCCGAAAATAACGGCGAAGTAATCCGCTTATCAATCCCGCCGCTGACCGAGGAACGACGCAAACAGCTTGTAAAACAGTCGAAAGCCGAGGCCGAGCAGGCAAAAGTGTCGGTGCGCAACGCTCGCCGCGACGCTATCGAAGGGCTTAAGAAAGCAATAAAACAGGGTATGCCCGAGGATGTCGAGAAGGACGCCGAGGGTCAGGCTCAGAAGCTCCACGACAAATACCTGAAGAAAATCGACGAGCTTTTCGCTGCCAAAGAGAAAGAGATACTTACAGTGTAAAGAGCATATTTACACGCAGCAGGGACGCGATACGATGTATCCGTTGCCGGACCGTCACACCTCGGCGAAGGCTCGGAAGCTATCTGTCGCGTCCCTACTGCATGACACGCGATACATTAAACTCATGCAGACCGTACTTTTCACATCAACAATATTCGGCCCGATACACAGCCGCCGCCTCGGCACTTCGCTGGGAGTAAACCTGATGCCGGCCGACGGCAAGGTATGTTCATTCGACTGCCTATATTGTGAGGCAGGATTCAACGCCCAGGGACCGGGGACAAAAGGGATACCGCCTCGCGATGAGGTAGCCCGTCTCCTCGAAGAGAAGCTAAAGGATATGCATGCCGGCAATATGCCGCTTGACGTCATCACGTTTTCAGGGAACGGTGAGCCGACGCTACACCCCGATTTCAACGGCGTAGTCGATGACGTGATAAGATTGCGCGACAAATATTATCCGGAAGCGAAAGTGAGCGTGCTGTCAAACGCGACAAGACTGCATACGCCAGAAGTGGTGGAGGGACTGCGCAAGGTCGACAACAACATACTCAAACTCGACTCCGCAATCGACGAAACAGTGTGCATAATTGACCGTCCGGTCGGAAAAAGCTACACTGTAGCGGATGTAGTGGAGGGTATGAAACAATTTGACGGACAATGCATCGTGCAGACGATGATATTGCGCGGCGAATATGACGGGGTCAGAATTGACAATACGACTGACCGCGAAATCGAAGCGCTAATAGAGGCTTGTAAAGAAATCGCACCGAAGGAGGTGATGCTCTATTCGATAGACCGCAAAACACCGGCCGAACATCTTGTAAAAGTGGAACGCGATGAGCTTGAAAAGATTGCCGACCGATTCCGGGAGGCCGGCATATGCGTGCAAGTCAGTTGAGAGCCTCCCTATTACATATCCGTAACTCCGGTAGGACAAATTTGATTTGATTTAAATAAACTATAGATGCCGATATTTCCCGCTCCTTTGCGCAAAGGGGACACGATAGCAATCGTATCGCCTGCAAGTATTATTGACCCCTCCCTTGTGGAACGTGCGGCCGCCACTCTGTCGCTGCTCGGATACAGAGTGAGGATAATGCCGCATGCGCTTGGGCACTCAGGGTCATATTCGGGCAACATCAACGACAGGCTGGAGGATATTACCGCCGCGTTGCTTGACTCGGAGGTGCGTGCCATACTGTGCAGCCGCGGAGGATACGGGTGTGTCCACCTACTTGACAAACTCGCCGCACTCGATCTGAACGCCGATCCCAAGTGGATTATCGGATTCAGCGATGTATCCGCACTGCATGCGCTGATGGCAAGCCGCGGAATAGTCAGCATACACGGGTCTATGGCTAAAGCACTTGCTCTTGAACCGCACGCGGCCCCATTCAATGCCATGCTATTGGACATGATAGCGGGAAAACGGCCGGCTTTGAAATTCAACTCCCATGAATATAACAAGAATGGCGTGGCCTCCGGAAAACTTTCGGGGGGAAATCTTGCGGTTTTACAAGCGCTGATAGATACGCCATACGATGTTTTTAAAGATATTATTCTTTTCATTGAAGACGTTGCCGAACCGATATATAAAATCGAGCGCATACTTTACCAGCTACGTCTCTCAGGACGTCTTAATCTGCTTAAAGGACTCATCATAGGACAGTTCACGCTCTATACTGCCGACAAAAATTTCAGCGACATATATGACATGATAGTACCACTGCTTGAAGGAGTCCGGATACCTGTGGCTTTTAACGCTCCAATAGGCCATATCACAGGAAATATGCCATTGCTACATGGCGCAACAGTTACATTGAATGTATGCGACGGCTGTTCAACCATAAGTTACATCTAACCGCACCGGTCAAAAGTCGGCTTGAAATTGAACTGTATCAACAATAGCGCGCAAATTTTAACACCGTCTTGCAAACTACGCCAAGTTTCATCAGGCACATGGCTCGCCATACACCTTCCGAACTATCGAAGCTACCTCAAAAAATTCTCACAGTCTTAATTTGGCCTAAATCAAAACACACGATTAATAACCCCTTCTAACAACCGCATCCTTTTTAACCGCTATACGACAAGAACTTGACAAGCATTCTTTTCAAAAACGTTTGTTCCGATTATTTTTTTTTAACAAAAACAATAATTGTTGTTGGTCATTTGGCCGAAATTTTGTATTTTTGTCGCGAAACTGTTTTGCGTGAAGATTGTATTTGCGCCAAATTTCACCATATATATCTAACAGATAAGACTTTGGGTCTTGATTTAAGGAATATGCGTGTATTTTGCCGTATTTGAATGTAAGAAGGCTACCTAATAGACATACGATAGACTTGAGACGCGCAATACAGGAAATGCATAGACTAAGTAATTTTCAAGAAAGAAGAACTCATTCATTGTTTTTATGACAATTATCACAAGTTTATTTCGGGTTAATTTATTGATGGGTTGTCATAATTAAATTTTATCTGATTGTAAATAATTAAAACAATTGGTATGTCATATTTAAAAAGTTTGTTAATAGCGGCCGGCATAATTGCAAGCGTAACATCCTGCCGTACTCCAAAGGATATAACTTATTTCCAGGGTCAGGAAAACGGACAGTCAGTAGATGTAGTAGTGCCTAATTATATTACCGCACAACCTGATGACCGACTGACAATATCCGTACACTCGCGCGACGGGCAGCTTGCCGAGATATTCAATCTCCCTATTCAGGCAAGACAACAAGGCGCAGTGACAGGCAAAGGTTCAACCTCTTCACGCTCCGGCAACAATCAGATTTCAGCATACACAGTAAACAGCTACGGCGACATTGAATTTCCGGAACTCGGCACAATACATATCGGAGGTCTTACCCGTCAGGAAATAGCCCAAAAAATCAAAGATGAACTTGTTAATCGAAAACTATTAAAAGACCCGACCATAACTGTAGAATTTGTTGACCACTCATTTACCGCTTTAGGAGCGCTCGGTAGCCCTGGCCGTATAATTTTTGACCGAGACAAGCTCAACCTTGTAGAAGCCATCGCACTTGCAGGAGATTTGCAGATAAACGGTCAGCGCCAAAATGTCAAGGTCTACCGAATGGTTGACGGGAAGCAGAAAGCTTATACCGTAGACCTTACCGATCCCAACAGCGTGTATTCATCTCCAGTATATTACATACAGCAGAATGATGTAATATATGTAGAGCCTAACAATTTGCAGAAACGCAATACGACCCCGCTCGGCAATTCCACATTCACACCGGCATTTTGGATTTCACTGGCTTCATTTGCTATGACTGTGGCATTGTTATTTGTAAAATAAGATTGGAAACAATACCGGAATTTAACAAATTAAATTCCGGTACAATTATATAATATTAATTATTCACGCTATAAGTGTGCTATGGAAAATAATGAAGAACAGTTGCCTAAGGAAGGACAATCGATAAGCATAAAAGAATTTTTATGGCTTTGCGTATCCCGGTGGTATTGGTTCGTAATTGCGCTCGCTATTACTTGCGGATATGCATTTTATTATCTGGCAAAGACTCCCAAAGTATATTCCGCAACGGCAGCAATACTTGTAAAAGACGGTGCAGGAGCATCTCCGGATGTGTCACAGGCATTCTCTGATATGAGCTTGCTTAACACCAATGTCAACATCAATAACGAGATGGTGGCATTGAAGTCGCCGATTATCATGGCTGAGGTGTCCAAACGCCTCGGACTTGACGTCAACTATATAGTAAAAGACAACCTGAGCTCCAGAATTTTGTATGGAACGACACTTCCTGCATCAATAAAATTTCTTGACCTTGGCGACAACGGGCAAGCGCAAATTAAAATGCATTACAATAGTGATGGGACTTTAATACTCGGACCATTCGCTGCTGCAGGTGAAGATATTGAGAAAGCCGACAATAGTGCCAATATCGAAATCTCAATTAAAGACATTGCTTCAGACACTATTGAGTCTCCACTTGGCAGACTTATAATCGTACCAAACGAAAAGTTCAACGCAACAACCGCACCTTCTTCTATCGACATATTAGTAGACCGAATCGGTTATGCTGCTGGCGCAGGTCGTTTAGGCAGCCTTAAAACTGAAGTCAGGGATAATTATTCTTCAGTAATCCATATTTCGCTCAATGATACGAATACCGAACGTGCCATTGACGAATTACAGGCAGTTATAGACTCATATAACGAAAACTGGATTAAAGACCGTAATCAGATTTCCGTTGCGACATCCAACTTTATAGATGAACGTCTCGGTGTCATAGAGTCCGAGCTTGGAAATGTAGACTCCCAGATTTCAGATTATCAGTCGGAGCACCAGCTGCCAAGTTCAGGAGCCGCCTCCGAAGCATTTTTCCAACGGACACTTACGGCACACGATGAATTAGGAGATTTATCAGTAAGAATAAGTCTTGCACGTACTATACGCGACCATTTGAGCAATGCTGCCAAAAATTTCCAACCGCTGCCCTCATCATCAGCCCTTGGGAATGGAAATGTGGAAAGCCAAATCTTGGCATACAATGAAGAATTGGTACAACGAAATCTGATGGTGCAGAATTCATCGGAAGACAACCCTTTGGTGCAGGATAAAGATTACCAGTTAAGTCTTGCTCGCCAGAATATATTATCTGCAGTCGACGGATACATTGCATCACTCAACGCCGAAATTAATGCAACTCGTTCGAAACTGTCATCAGCGTCTTCACGACTGCAAAGCAATCCTACCCAGGCAAAGCATCTTCTTGACAAGGAACGCCAGCAGAAAGTAAAAGAATCGTTGTATCTATATCTGCTGCAGAAGCGTGAGGAAAATGAGCTCTCGCAGGCATTCACAGCCTACAATACTAAAGTTGTAATGTCTCCGACCGTATCAGGTCTCGTCGGACCGTTTACGCAAAAAATCATGACAATGGCAATCGCGATAGGTATCTTAGTGCCAGGCGGTCTGATTTTCCTGCTTGAAATGCTTAATTCCAAAGTTCGCGGACGCCGCGACATAGAAAAGCTGACAATACCGTTTGTAGGAGAAATACCACAAAACGGTAAGCCAAATAACAATAGCAAGAAACTCCTCAGTAAAAAGAAACCGACTGACCGTTCGTCAGATATTGTAGTGAAAAAAGGGTGCAACAATATCATCAATGAGGCATTCAGAGTGATACGTACCAACTTGGAATTCATGACTCCAGGCGTCAACGAAGACACACGAGTGATAATGCTGACAAGCGCTAATCCGGGTTCCGGAAAAACGTTTATTTCACTCAATCTCGCTACGGTACTGGCACTTAAAGGAAAACGTATTGCATTGGTTGACCTCGACCTTCGCAAAGGTTCTCTATCGGCAGCCATAGGTGCTAAGGGATATGGAATATCAAATTACCTCGTCGGCAATTCTCCACTTGAAGATATTGTTGTAAAAGGTGTAAATGACAATGAAAATGTCGACGCATATCCTTCCGGTCCTATTCCACCAAACCCTGCCGAACTTCTATATTCTGACAGGCTCAAATCAATGATAGACCAACTTCGTAAAGAATACGATTTTGTAATCATAGACTGTCCGCCTGCAGAAGTTGTTGCCGACGCTAAAATTATAAATAAATTGGTTGATGTAACACTTTTCGTGATACGTGCAGGTCTTCTTGAACGCAACATGCTCACTGAGGTGCAGCGCTTTTACAATGAAGACCGATATAAGAATATGGCGATTATCCTTAATGGAACCCTTGATCCCACAGCTTCACGCATGAATCGAGCCAACCGTTTTGGTTATGGCTATGGTTATTACGGTTATGGTTATGGCTACGGCCAGGAACATGACCACAAGCAATAAATTATCCTTTTCAGATCTACATCTAATCTCTCTTATATAAAAAACAAATACCTCTCTCTAAGTCTCCAATTCTGACTTTTTATCACCTATCGACATATTTTTTTAACTAATATTCAGATAGGTGATAAGGAGCTCGGGAGAATTAAAATTTTCTAAGACCATGAATTTTTCAGAGTATCGAAAATGTCTGATACGCCGGCAGGAAATACTGACAAAAACACTCACTGTTGTTGCGCTTGTTGTTGCTCTCATTCAAATAGAGCGGCTTTGCGGAAATATATGGATAAACATATCCCCTGCCATCACTTTTTCTTTCTTTTGCATTATACCTGTAATTTTACTTATTCAATCACGAAGATTTACGGTAAATTACATGTTGATGTTATTTTGCGTCATTGGTGCCGTTTCTTTGCTTTTAAATCATCCCGTCACAAATTACATGTCATCATTGCGCTTTTTCCTTTTCTGCGGCATGTTATGTATGCTATCTCCGCTTGTAGATAGCGCACATTTGCGTCAATTTAGGAAATATTTGTGGCAGTACGCAATAATTATGAGTCAAATTGTCGTGTTATTGTCGCTTCTGATTTATCTGAAAATGTTGCTTTTTAATGGGGAAGGTTCCCTTCTCGTATTGATAAAGCATCCAATTATGCTAAGCACTTTATCCGCATTTATAAGTATCGTCATAACATGGCGCTTCCTAAACTGCGATAAAAGTAAAAAGAAAATTGTCATAATTTTTGATTTTATTTCTTTGATTGCCGCTATTATACTTATGGTATGGGGTGGATCAAGAAGTGCTATCATCAGTTTCATTATAGCCGAAATATACCTATTCATAACACTTTATCATAAATGGAAAGGTACACGCTGGTGGTTATTGGCTACAATTATAACTACACTAACAGCAGTGACATTAATAGGCGGAGACGTAACATTCCGAGTCAAGAAAAAATTTGAAATAGCACAAGAGCACAATTCTATTATATTCTCACGCAAACAGCTCTGGCAGTCTCGTATTGATGAATTCAAGGATAGCCCAATAATAGGTATCGGCTTCACCAACGCCACCTATTATTCCACCTTGTATAACAATAAGAAAATAATTAATACATGTCCGGACCGAAAAGAAGAGCCGGGCTCATCATGGCTCTCAGTCCTTTCAAACACCGGCATAATAGGCTTCGCTGTTTTGGCCTGCTGGAATATCTGCCTTTTGCACGTAATACGCAAGAGGAGACGAAATGGAGACGTTTCCGCAGTCAAATTCGGGGCCTTATTGATTTTCTTTATTACAGAAGGTTTTTTTGAAGGCTGGGTTCTATACGCAGGCTCATTCCTATTCTTTCTGTATTGGCTCCTTGCATCAAGAATCACTGACTACAAATGGATTTATCACAGCAACAATAAATCTATTTGTGAAAAGTGTCTGGGAATATGACAAATGTTGTCATTTAAACATATCCGTCAGAAATATGGAGGTGGCAGGTTGGATATTTTGGGAAATGATTTGTCCGTAGCACATTGATTTAATTATCTTTGCGGAGATTATCATTTTTATGGCAAAAAAAATGCGTATCCCGCCTATTACGGGGTCAGATGCAATACCCGGTTGAATTGTTAAAAATCGACACGAATAAAAACATTTTCAGAATGCATACTCGGAGAGCCGAAGGCTCGGTGGTATCACTATCCCCGTCGTAACCGTTCGAAATAGGCCGACTTGTAGATAGCGTTTTAAATAGCGAACTTAATCTGATTTAAATACGAGCGCTCTTTTAGAGTTTATAGGAAAGCATGAGGCGCAATGCGTATGTGGATGAATGCACTGAAGGGTGGTAATGGTAATGGGTAGAGCGGAGATAATGGGAGAAATGGAGTGTGGCATAGAGTCGACGCCATACTTTTATATTGGCGCGGGCGGAAAATACTCCGAATGAAGCCACAGACCTGTCACCCTGAGCATCAAGTGTATGCGGATTGACCATCGACCAGTCGATATCCTCGGGGTAACCGTCCCATGTAAAAAGGCGATAATACTCATAGGAGGCGGCAAGCGAAAGAAACTCGCGCTTGAATACCATATTCGCACCACCCTTCAATGAAAATCCTGATGCAAGATTATAATTGCGATGGTCCACATTATAATAGTCAGACAGGATAGCGCCGAGTCCGATTCCGTTGGCATGCAGATATGCATCAAATGCGAACATACCGCGCTGTATATCGCGGAACATCAAACCGGCACCAACGCTGGCGGGGACACCAAGTTTATAAGGCACCTTAGCCGACACATCCGAGATTGTATCGCTGTCATAATAATCGAAATGCTGGTACATGCCTATGCTCATAGAGGTGGTATATTTATCCAGCAGTTCCTTTGATATGAGTCGGCCTGTTATATTCAGCTGTCCAAGGACCGGCTGCGATTTATGCATGTTGAGTTCGGCGTTGAAGACAAAATAATCATACGGCAACGGCGTGGAGGCCACCTCAAACCTGTCGCCATATTCGAGATTGAGCTGAAACACGCCTCCGGAACCTTCATCAAAAATCTCGTCCTTCAATTCAATTGTACGCAATCCGGTAGAAAATTCTATTGCCACGTTAGGGATACCGAACTGACGGCCTGTAGTCGGCCTATATCGCCATGCATCGCCATTGATAATACGCGTAAGGCCACGTGTTGGTGTAATCAGAAACGCAGCCGCCTCGCGTCCGAAACGCTCCCATCCTGTCGAATTATCCTTAAGGACAATGTCTGATGCACGATAAGTAAGTTCGCCCAATGCCATACCGCCTACCGGGGTGGCGATAATATCGTTGGCCGACGGATATTCATTCTCCATAAAGAATTCCCACATGGCGGAACCGCCGAGAGCAAACAGGCCTGATTGCCAGAAATTATAGCCGTTAGAACGGGCAGAATTGAAATACAGGTTACCGTGGTAGGGATGGAGAAACATATTAGTACCCATCTGGTCATTGTCCCAGACAAAACCGCGTTTGAAATTGCGCTTGATTGTATTGGCATTGATATATGCGAACTCCGCTTTCTGTATGTACCGGTCAATAGCCCATATTCCAAGATTGAGCCCTACCACCTCTCCTGTGGCAATCCAGGGATTTTTCTTCCCATAAAAGCTCAGGTCAATCGAGTCAGGCACGACTTCGGGTCTCACCTGCAATCGAATAGGGCGTTGGGCTGCAGCAAAATGTGCGGCAAAAGCAGCAACAAGTGTGATAAAAATGTATTTTGAATATTTCATAAAATTCATAATGCATAATGCATTATGCTTAGTTCATAATGCATAATTCATAATTGGCGTGACACGGAGGAGAGAAAAAATCGCCTACGTTTATTTTTTATCAGGATACGCTATGCGCACGTGGTACATAGTGAGCAACGAGTCAGTGAATGCTTTTTTTATCGTTGTTATATCACGGAACGACAGGGGTGAATTCTTATGCAGACCTTCGGCCACCTGAGAGTCGATGAGTTTATTGACCAGCGCCGTGATAGTCTCCGGCTTATGGTCAGGGAGCGAACGTGAAGCAGCCTCCACTACGTCAGCCATCATCAGAAGAGAGGCCTCCTTTGACTGCGGATTGGGTCCGGGATATGTGAACGGTGTCGGATCGACCTCTTCACCCGGATGGGCATTGCAGTAGGTATTGTAGAAATACCGGGCGGTAGTTTTGCCGTGGTGCTGTACTATCATGTCGCGTATCACTCTGGGGAGCTTGGCTTTCTCAGCCATGCGAAGCCCGTCGGTCACATGATTGATTATCACTCGCGCACTCTGTACCGGAGTAAGGGAATTGTGCGGATTGACTCCATGTTGATTTTCTGTAAAAAACGCCGGATTCTTTGTCTTGCCTATATCATGATACAATGCTCCGGCACGCACGAGCTGAACATTGGCGTTGACCCTGTTGGCAGCCGCAGTGACAAGATTGGCCACTGCCATCGAATGCTGGAACGTGCCCGGACACTCCTCCGACAGTTCACGCAATATCGGATTGTTGATATCCGACAGCTCCACAAGCGTGACCACCGATATGAATCCGAATACCTTCTCAACGATAAATATGAGTATATAGGCAAATGATGTGAGCACCATGTTGATGGCAAAAAAGCCGATAAGTTTCCATGAGAATGTATTGAGCGACGCTATCTGCACAAGCTCGGCGGCCGCATACGTGACCACATAAGCCAGAAACACGTAGCATGCCGTCCGCATCAGCTGGGAGCGGCGCGACAGCTCACGCATCGAATATATAGCCGTCATTCCTGCGGCAAACTCTATGAAACAGAATTCGAAAGGCAGTTTCGCAATCATAGAGCACAGCACGACCTCCATCACAAGGAAGAACATCGCCACAGTAGTATCGTAAAACACGACGAGCAGAATGGGCAATATGGCGAACGGAACGATATAAAGCCCGTCAACAAACAGATCGGACATGAATACCGAAAACGCATAAAATCCCACATATATAGCCAACAGACAAATCGTGCGCGCCATGTCTTCAAATATCTCTTTGCGATATAAACGCAGGAACAGATATATAATCATCATAAGCGATGAAGCGAACAGGATGCGCCCGAATATGATATTGAATTCCGAAATACCGCGCTCTTTTTCCCTCTTGGCAAGTTCCTTTTCATAGTCCTGCAATATCTGGTAACGCTGCGGTGTGACCATCTCGCCGCGGTTGATTATCTCCTCACCCTTCTGTATGATACCCTGCACGGCTTCCACCGGAGTCAGCAGACTGTTGCGGAGGTCGGCGGTCTTTTCGGCATTCTCCTTTATGTTGGGGAGCAGATAAGTGCTGAGATTTTTCTCCTGAAGCATGCGCCAGAAAGTCGGCGAAGACTTGCCGAACTGTTTCTCAAGATGCTCGTAAGCCTGACGCGAGGTACGCATCTTTGCCGTAGGAACACCCTCATTTGACGAAGACGATGATATTCTTATACGCTGCATCTCTCCGGCGGCGATACGCCGAGCATCCTCCGAGGTGACAACTCCGGTTTTGTATATATCTTCGACAGCCCTTATCAGAGCGTCGCGCTGGTGGACTGACGCGCTGTCCATCCCGTTAATCATCGCTACAAGATTTTTCTGCACCGATGAATCAATATCATAAACAGGCACGAGTATCCTGTCGATGCTGTCGGTGCGTTCCTGCTTTATCTCGGGAGCGAGATAATAAGGTATGTCAAACGGCGCAAGCAGCTGAGGATTGCTCCACGGACGGTTTTTCTCATAAGAGAGTTCTACCCTCTCCGAGCGAGGAAGAAAAAATATTATTATCAGGCCGGCAATCGCGTATACTGCGGCTGTCGTCCAAAATTTCTTATCGGTCGGGATATGAAACGGAAGATTCATTGGGAGTAACAGTATTTTAATATTGGCCGTAAAAACGGCATTTGCTTATTTAGAGGAATATTATATCAATGTATTCTTGTAGCCTGACGCACGCCTTCAATACGTTTCACCTGCGAACACAGCTCGGAAACTACGTCCGAGTCATCGACAAGTACCGTCAGGTCGCACCTGAACACCTCATCTTCCGCCACAATGTGAAGAGAACGTATGTTGATTGACATGTGGGTGGAAATGGTCTGAATGAGTTCCTGCAGTATGCCGAAACGGTCAATGCCCTCCACATGTATATGTGCAAGGAACTTTCCGTTGGTGGCATCCCAGCATGTCGACAGCAGACGCGAGCCGAAACTTGCCTTCAGTGCGATGGCACGCGGACAATCAACCGAATGGACCACCACTTCACCGTTATTCTCAATAAATCCGAGCACGTTGTCGCCGGGAATAGGCGAACAACATTCGGCAAGACGGAAGTTTGACCCGTTTTCATCATAACGGAGATGATATGTCTCTTTTGTATTGATGCTGCCGGCAGAAGCACCTGCATGTTCACGCTCATCCTTTTCCTTTGATTTAGGGACCACGGCGAGCGGAAGTCTTAATATCTTGCTGAACAGCCCCTTTGACGGCGACTGTTTTTTCAGGGACTTGACAAGACTGTCAGACAGGACTATTTCCTCACGGCCAAGCAGCAGATAAAGCTCGTCGCGGTTGTTTACCCGGTACATGCCTTGCAGTTTTGTCACTACTTCATTGTTATCGGTAATTTCGTGATGTTCAAGGAATTTGTCAAAAATTTCCTTGCCTTTGGCTATGACCGGATGCTGCATCTTGCGTAAAGCCGAACGAAGCCGTGTCTTAGCTTTTGCAGTGACAAGAAATTCCATCCACTCCTCTTTGGGTGTCTGCGACTGTGAAGTAAGCACTTCCACCTGATCGCCCGAGCGTAGTTTCTGACTCAATGGCACCAGCTTGTGGTTCACTTTTCCTGCGATGCAGTGGCATCCTATCTGGGTGTGAAGATCAAAAGCCACGTCGAGCACCGTAGCATTGTTAGGCAAAGTAATAAGCTCACCCTTCGGAGTGAACACAACAATCTCCGAGGCAAAAAGATTCAGTTTCAGCGTATCGAGAAAGTCAATCGCATTAGGTTCCGGATTGTCGAGAATATCCTTGATGGTGCGGAGCCACGCATTTAATTCGCTTTCCTCGTCCCCCTCCCCTATCTTGTATTTCCAGTGGGCAGCAAATCCTTTTTCAGCTATCTCATCCATCCGGCGCGAACGTATCTGCACTTCTATCCAGTTGCCGTCGGGACCCATTGCTGTCATGTGAAGAGCCTGATAGCCGTTGGCCTTGGGCTTTCCGATCCAGTTGCGGGTGCGGTCGGGATGGAAACGGTACAGTTCGTTGATGGCACCGTATATCTGCCAGCATATAGCTTTCTCTTTCGCCGGGTCGTCGCAGTCAAATATAATACGCACGGCGTAAAGGTCATAGACCTCCTCAAACGGTATATGCTTTGTTTCCATCTTGTTCCAGATGGAATATACCGACTTGACACGTGCCTTCATCGTATATTCAAGCCCCATGTCATCAAGGATGCGGCGTATCGGCATCGCAAAATCTTCATATTCGGTAGTGCGACGCTGCTCCGACTCCTGTATCTGTTCGGAAATTCTGCGGTAAGCGTCGGGATGCTCGTATTTGAAAGCGAGGTCTTCAAGCTCGGTCTTTATGGCGAACAGGCCGAGGCGGTGGGCAAGCGGAGCATATATGTAGAGCGTCTCGCCGGCAATTTTGTACTGCTTGTTGGGCGCCATTGAGCCGAGGGTGCGCATGTTGTGCAGACGGTCGGCCATCTTTATGAGCACCACGCGTATGTCTTCCGACATGGTAAGCAGCAGTTTGCGGAAGTTTTCAGCTTGCGCCGAGGCCTGCGCGCCGAATATGCCGCCCGATATTTTGGTAAGGCCGGCCACGAGTTGCGCAATCTTCTTTCCGAAATGCTGCTCGATATCCTCCACAGTATAATCGGTATCCTCCACCACGTCGTGAAGCAGCGCCGCACATATCGAAGTGGAGCCGAGGCCGATTTCCTGACTCGCTATCTTAGCCACAGCTATCGGATGCATGATATAAGGCTCGCCGGACCGTCGCCGGATACCTTTATGCGCCTCTTTTGCAAAATTATATGCGCGTTTTATGATTTCCACCTTCTTCCGGTGGTTGCTTTTCAGATAACCTTCAAGCACCTCATTGAAGGCGTCTTCTATCATTTTATCCTCTTCGGGCGTGGTGAAATTATCCTCAGCCATAATGTTGACGGTTTAAAATGATGCGGCACGATACCGCATGATACTCTTCGGAAAACTTTTGCCGGTTATTATTTAACGGCCGGTCCCACTTCGGCTGCAGCGCCGGTAGCGGGATCAAACAGCAGATAGACGGGCGCTTTCTTATCAGTGAAGTTAGATGGCGCCATGCCGTACACGATACCCGACTGTGCAAGCTCCACGTCTTTCCGCGCCAGCTCTTTGCCCAATGCAGTCACCGTGACCTGCGCCTGACCGGGGATAGTATATGCCACGCCACCCTTGGGGAATGGCAGCGTCTCGCCCTTGTCATTGACAGGCATCTCGCCGCGGTTCAGCTCTTTAAGTGAGAGATATACTGGGAATCCGCTCAAATCGTTGGCATCGACAATGCCGCCAGTGGCCGATATGCGCGCTATTATCTGTCGGTTGATATTGCCATCGGGCACGACGGTGAACGTACGCACTTCGGTATATGTGCTTTTGGTACCGACAAACATAGCCATGAGCGCCTGCTCCTGCGCCTCGATATTGTCCATCACTATTTTCATGGCCGCGCCGTCGGGCGGCATCTGCTCGGTCTGCCCCGTGATGAGGTCGGTACGGCTCTGGCGCAACGCATATATCTGCTCGGCGGCAAGTTCAGCGCGCTTGGCCGACGAATGACTCTGCAGCATTTCTTGGGTTATGACCTGCCTCGCAGCTTCCGACTGGAGCGGAGTCGGCTCCGCGCTGCGTGCCTCGGGCAGTGACGGGCGCTCGGTCTCATACACTTTTTCCGTATTGATTGAGAGGGGGACATTGCCCTCGCCAAGCATTATGTAAGGGGCCTGCCCGCTTTTAAGCGTCACGAGATAGCGTTTGTCAGGGTCAGGCACACCGTGAGTGCTTATGGTCACGCTTTTTACCGATGCGCTGAGCGAAGGCTCGGTTATCGGATTGTCGACATTGAGGTATTTGAGAGCGTACTTATAGAACTCGCCCGGCTCCTCGCGGGTGAATTCCGCTTCAATCGTGATGTCGACTGCGGTCACCGGCAGGGTGTACGCTATGCCGTATTCGTTGGCTTTTGTAGCGGTGATGCGCTGGGCCTGCTGGGCCGAAGCGATTGCTGTCGCCGCCAATACTGCTATAAATGTTGTCTTGACTTTTTTCATAAGCGTTAAAAGATGGGGCTTGTATATTTTAACGTATCGGCTCCATAATCGCCTTTATCGCACAGCCGATATTGTCGGCTATGTCGGAAGCGATTACACCATAGTCACCGTGGTCTTCCGCCGCGATTTCGCCGGCGAGTCCATGCAGGAATACCGCCAGCAGTGTCGCTATCTCGGGATTGTAACCCTGTGCCATGAATCCGGCAAGCATACCGGTAAGCACGTCGCCGCTGCCCGGAGTCGCCATAGCCGGCGTACCCGACGAATTGAAATATATCTTCCCGTCGGGACGTATGATTGATGTATAATGTCCCTTGAGCACAATCAGGATATGATAGTGGCGCGCCACCTCGCACGCTTTGCGCAGACGAGCCTCCATCGATGCGTGATGTCCGAACAGACGGTCAAACTCTCCGGCATGCGGTGTGATGATTGACAGCATGGGCAGGGAGTTGAGCATGGTCGGCTTCATTGCTATACAGTTGAGAGCGTCGGCATCAAGTATTATCGGCGACTTCGACGAGAGCAACAGCTCTTCGAGAGCGCGTAGCGTGGTTTCGTTCGTACCGATACCCGGTCCTACCGCGATGGCGCTGTACTGATGCGCGGGACGCATGCGGTCGATATACATCTCCCCCTGGTTGGCACAATACAATGCCTCGGGAGCAGCCGACTGGATTATCGGATAACCGCATTTGGGCGCCTCGACCGTGACTTTTCCCACGCCGGAGCGCAATGCTCCGCGGGCTGCCATGACCGCCGCCCCCATCATGCCGTAGCTTCCGGCATATATAAGTGCGGTGCCGTAATCGGCTTTCGAGGAGAAAAGCGGGCGGCGCTTGAGGGCACGGTACACGTCGGCCTCCTCAACGAGATAGAATTTTGCCTTGATTTCGGCCGCGGCAGCCCGGCTCAGACCGATGTCGAGCACTTTCCATTCGCCCACGAGTTCGGCGTTGTCGGCAATGAAAAATGCCAGGCGCGGATGCTGTATGGCCAGTGTAAGAGTGGCGTGGATTACATCACGCGATATGAGCGTCGGATTCCAGTCGCCGGCGAGTCCCGACGGTATGTCGATGGATACTACCGTGGCGTTGGCCTCGTTGATACGCTGCACGAGGTATGAGAAGCCCCCTTTGAGCGGGTCGCGCAGACCCGAGCCGAAAAGGCCGTCGATAATGAGCAGATTGCGCTGCAGGTCGGGCATCATGAACGTGTCGATTACCTCTGTGATGCCTACGCCGGGACACTGCACGAAGCGGTCACGGCATACGGTACACTCGGCCGACAGTTTGTTGCCGCCGATATTGAACAGGTAGGCATGTATCTTGTATCCGCTTTCCGACAGCAGCGCGCCCACGGCCAATGCATCGGCACCGTTATTGCCCGGTCCGGCGAAAATAACGACCGGCTTCGACGGACGCCACCGCGCGGTTATCTCATCGGTCACCGCACGCGCCACGCGCTCTATCAGCTCGATGGGTTTAACATCCTCATGTTCAATAGTATATTGGTCTATCTGACGAATTTCGCTGTTAGTAAATATCTTCATCTATTCATACACATAGTTGACTACAAATTTACACATTTTTTTTAGGGTATCAAAAAAACTTGTCCCAACGTAGATGATTTATAAAATTCTTTACGTAAATTTGCACTAATTTACATAAATACAATGGATCAAGTAACATACAACGGGCTCACATTCGAGCCATACATCCGACGGGAACAAATCGACAAGCGCATAAAGGAGATAGCGGGGACGATTTCAGCCGAATGCGAAGGCAAAAATCCCTTGTTTCTATGTGTGCTTAACGGAGCCTTCCCTTTTGCCGCCGACCTGTTCAGAGCGGTTGATTTCGATGCCGAGATTTCGTTCATAAGGCTCAAAAGCTATGAAGGAATGGGATCGACCGGCGTAGTAAAAGAGGTAATCGGTCTCAACGAAGACATCAAGGGGCGTACAATCATCATCGTGGAAGACATCGTCGACACAGGCAACACCATCACCCGGCTTCTTGACACGCTCAAGGAGAAGGAGCCGGCTGAAATCAAAGTGGCTACACTGCTCTTCAAGCCCGATGCGCTTAAAGTGGACATCAAGCCCGACTATGTAGGATTTGCCATACCGCCGAAATTCATCATCGGCTTCGGCCTCGATATCGACGGGCTTGCACGCAACCTCGACGACATCTACGTGCTCAAAGAGAACAATTGATTTCATAGATACTGCCGTGTCCGGCACGGCTATCACCCTGAATAGGGCAACAGATTAACCTTAAAACACTAAAATACCGGGTAAAGCACCGGCTTCCTCGCCAGCGATGGAGCCGAAAGTCAACTTTGTGTAATATCAAAACAATTTAATTATGTCGAATATCATTATATTTGGTGCGCCCGGAAGTGGAAAAGGTACTCAGAGCGAACGTCTTATCGCAAAATACAATCTCCGTCACATATCAACGGGCGAACTGCTGCGCGACCATATAGCGCGCAAAACCGAACTCGGCATCGTGGCCGACTCATACTGCTCGCGCGGACAACTCATCCCCGACGATCTGATGATTGAGATTCTTGCCCATACCATCGACAACGACCCCGAAATATCCAAGGGACTTATCCTCGACGGTTTCCCCCGCACCATCCCGCAGGCACGCGCCCTCAAGCAGCTCCTTGCCGAACGCGGCATGAAAATTGACTCGGTAATCGGTCTTGAAGTTCCGGAAGAGGAACTTGTGGAACGTCTTCTCAAACGCGGACAGGAATCCGGCCGTTCAGATGACAATCTCGACACCATCAACAAGCGTCTTGAAGTATACCACAACCAGACCCTCCCCCTGCGCGACTACTACATCAACGAAGGCAAATACCGTTCTATCCACGCCACAGGCTCAATCGACGAAATATTCAACCGCATCGCCGAAGCCATAGAAGGCTGACATCCCCGATAATAGAATAGAACATCCCTTACCACAGTCCCCGGCCCGACAATCACAACGTCAGGCCGGGGACTGATTTTATATTCGCGGGGGATTGGAGGGGACTCGATTCAATACATTCGCCTTATAATCGTAACATTCAGCAGATTATACCATTAAAGGATATTACAATACCACATAATTCCGACTAACGAAGTAGGGACGCACGGTCGGTGCGTCCAATAAATCACTGATAATCAACGCTTATTTCCCGGACGCACAGACCGTGCGCCCCTACAATTGGTAGTTTTGCGACAGCCCTTGCACTTTACAAATATTTCATCTGTCGGAAAAAAATTATAAATTGCGGTAATGAAATCGCGTGCTTGCCTGTCTACACAATAAACGACGATATAAATGCAATATTCAATCACAGAGTTCGAGACAATCTACCTCCGCTGCTTTCCGCCGGCAATGAGGCTTGCCATAAGCCACCTGCACGACGAGGACGATGCCCGCGACGCGGTACAGGAAGTATTTATCAAACTTTGGGAAACGGATACGGAGGTTGAAAATCCGATGGCGTTCGTCGTCAGGTCGGTGCGCAATGTCTGCCTCAACCGCATCGCTGCCACCGACACACGCGAACGATTCGTACGCCGATATTCGCTCGACGCAGCTGACGGCTCCGATACGGATGCCGAGGCACGTGAACGTGAAATACAATCGGCCGTCGAGACTCTCCTCTCTCCACGCGAACGACAGGTCGTCGACAGTATATACTCCCGTGGAATGTCGTACAAAGAGACGGCGCACAGTCTCGACGTATCGGTAGCCTTAATCAACAAATGCATTGTAAGCGCCCTAAAAAAATTACGAACCCATTTCAAAACCCATATCAAATGACCGAGGAAATCAAAAATACACTGATAGGAAAGATGGTTGACCGTCCGGACGAACTTACGTCAGACGAAATCATGGCAATCTGCAGCGATGAGGAGCTTCGGGAACTCTACGAAATATCAACGAAGCTACAGGACACATTGCAGCCGGAGCCACCGACCACCGTGGCGCAGGAGTGGGATATGTTCAGCCGCAGACTCGAAATACGGCGTCCGAAGAAAAAACTTTACCGGCTCCTCTTACAGACAGCCGCCGTCGTAGCGGGCGTGCTGCTCATATCGGCAGTTATCGTCAAAATCACCGGAGATGCGCCATCCGCATCCGTACCGTCACTGACTGCCGACGTCATCAACAGCGGCATTACGGAATGTCCGGCAGACACTATCCGCTGCCAAAACGATAAACTTGTCACGACTTTAAAAAACGACGCCTCACATATTGCAGATGTTTCAAAGCCCGACAAGAATCATTCGGCAAAGAAAGCTAAATCCACATCAACCCCGACGGCAACACCTGACTTTGACGAATACCTGAGAATAGAGCAGGCCCGCATTGACAACGAGATAGCCATGGCAATGGCCGAAGTGTACGAAGCCGAATACCTTGCCTTGCTCGAAGCGGACTGCGCTTTAAATATGGCCGACGGCAACGTTTCAACCGAAGAAAATAACAACAATTCATATACCGACAGAATCGATCTGAATAAAATAACAATGCTCTAAAAATCAATGATTATGAAAACAAGATTTATCGGAATTTTATGTCTGCTCGCAATCGCGGTACCTTTGCAGTCATCGTCGCAGACCAATATCATCAAAGCCTTTGACAAAATACTCAAAAGCTCCGACGTGGTGTACACCGAAAAACATTCGATGGAAAAGGACACCAAAACGGGGCAGAAAGAATCTCAGTATGACATATACGATTTTACACTGCCCGCCAACTCTTCACTTATAGACAACGCTCTCAAGGCTTTTAAATCGGATGAAGCCATGGCTTACTCCACAAGCAGCGGCACAGCCGGAAAAAATGACAGTGAGATAAGGCTGGCCATTGGCAACGGTGAAATGGGGACTCGCGTCAACGCCCCGGGCCGTAAATACATCTACTCCTGTTTCCTCGCACCCGACAGTGAGAATAAAGATGGCAACTACCGCTATGCCTACGGCATGAACTGGGAGACAAAAGACGGGGTAATTACGGGCAAACTGATTGTCACATACGCTACTACGCTGAAATATCGCCAGGAGCAGAGCGAACGGTCGCAATTCAAGATTTTCACCAACACGACAACGTACTCAGGCACGACTAACGAAAATCCGTCATGGTTCAGCAAATTCATGGGCTACGTCCAGGCAATGGAGCAGACCACACCGGGCGCGCAACAGGCCCTCGCAACCAAAATCTATGAACATACCAAATCGATACCCACATCCGTCACGCGGGAAGACAGGATAATCGCCGGCGAGATATTGAAAAGTATGATTTCCAAGCCGCAATACCGCAACACGACGGCAACCCTCCAACTCCTCAACGGAGCCTGCACCAACTTAAAATAACAGAAAACTTAAAATAATAGAAAACAGACATTTTTTCATACTTTGACCGTTTCAGGCTCCGGGACGCAATGGTGCATCCGGAGCCTGAAATCGTATGGCCGTGAATCAACGGAGTCGGCTTAAGATGCAAGAGTGGGGGACGGTGTTGCAAAATTAACATTGACGGCTACATGATGTAGGGCTGTTCCCCGGAGCAACCGATAGTGGAGGCTGATCATCAGATATTTGTCGGCTGCATTGGGGTGCAGCCCAATGCTGTTTACTTAAGGATAAAGGCGCCCGTCAGGTCGCCGATTTAGCAGT